>CBFGLP010001182.1:0-5367 GCA_965649595.1 uncultured Myxococcales bacterium
CGTCAAGCGCTACGCCGAGCTGGCCGCGCCGATCCGCGACGCGGTGTCCAGCTTCGCGCGCGAGGTTCGGGCCCGCGAGTTCCCGGGCGAGCAGCACAGCTTCTCCGCGGGCAAGCCGATCGGGCCCGCGCCGGATCCAGAGCCAACGCCCGACGAGCCCGCGCCCACGCAGGCACCCAAGCGCGTCGGGTACGGTCCAACCTGAGCATCATGCTGGTCCTGCGTAGCGTCTCGGAGCTGCGTGCGTGGCGAGCCGAGCTGGCGGCCCGCCGCGAGCGTGTCGCCCTGGTCCCGACCATGGGCTCCTTGCACGAAGGCCACCTCGAGCTGCTGCGCGAGGGTCGACGGCGGGTGCCCAAAGGCCAAGGCGCGCTGGCGCTGTCGATCTTCGTCAACCCGACCCAGTTCAACGATCCCCGCGACCTCGCCAACTATCCACGCGACGAGGCGGGCGACCTCGCCAAGGCGCAGAGCGTGGGCGTCGACGTAGCGTTCTGCCCGAGCGATCCGAGCGAGCTCTATCCCGCAGGCGCGAGCACCTGGGTCGAGGTCGTCGGGCTCGATCAGCACCTGTGCGGCGCGACGCGACCGGGTCACTTTCGGGGCGTGTGTACGATCGTCTGCAAGCTCTGGAGCCTGATTCAGCCCGACATCGCGGTGTTCGGGCAGAAGGACTTTCAGCAGCTCGCGATCGTTCGTCGCATGCACCGTGATCTCTTGCTCTGCGGCGAGATCGTCGGGATGCCGACCGTGCGCGAGGGCGACGGCCTGGCGATGTCGAGCCGCAACGCCCGGCTCGATCCGCAGTCGCGCCGCGACGCGCTGGCGATCCCCCGCTTGCTCGAGCAGGTGCGGGCTCGGTTTGCGGCCGGCGAGCGTACGAGCGCGGGTCTGCTGGCGGGCTCCGAGCGAGCGCTCGCGCCCGGACGCGTCGACTACGTCTCGCTCGTCGACGCCGAGGATCTCCAGCCGATCGAGCAGGTCGAGCGTCCGGCCCTGATCGCGCTCGCGGTGTTCTTCGGCGGGGTTCGATTGATCGACAACGCGGTGCTCGATCCGGGCTGAGGGCCCGCTTCAGGTCGCGACCCCGAGTAGCAACACCTGCGTAGCCGAGAGCGCGAAGATGCCCCGCCATGGCCGCGAGCGAGCATAGACACCGTCGGCGACGAACCATTGCATCGCCTCGTCCTCGCCGACCTCGCGCGCTTGCTGCCACGCGCTTCGAGCCAGCTCGTGCAGCGCCGCACCGAGGGATGCTTTCGCCGGCCCATGGACCCCGAACGAGAGCCACGCGACCGCGCGATCGAGATCGGTCGGCTTCGGCAGGCTCGTCCAGGCGCGCGAGGGTGCGAGCGCGGGTCGTCCCGCGAGGTCCGGTTGCAAGTACGACGCGAACGCTTCACTCAGCCGTACGAGCAAGCGCAGCGGTACCGGCCCGTGACGCGTCGACCAGGGTCCGCGCAGCGCCTCGGCCAGCCGCCGCCCCTGCACCGAACCCTGCGTCGTCCCGTGACCCCAGCCAAGCTCGCTCGGCGACGCATCGAGCAGCACGAGCGAGTGTCCGCGATCATCGAACCACAGCAGGTCGATCGCGTGCTGGCTCGACAGCTGCGCGAGCGCGTCCACGACGGTGTTGATCGCCGCGTGAGCCGGCGGCGGAACCCGAGTGATGTCGGAGCTGAACCACATCGGAGCGAGCTCCGGTAGTGCGTCGCGCAGGCGAACGCGGGCGTCCTGTGGGGCTCGGTGCGTCCAGAGATCGAGCTGTGGTTGGCCGTGGCGTCGTGCCCTGAACAGGTGCCATGCGAGCTCGAGCGCGAGCTCGGGCTCGTTGACTGGCTCGCCGCGCAGATCGAAGCGCAAGAACACGTGCTCGAGCAGCGCGCACGCGGGATGATCGAGCAGCGCATCGATCGATCGCTGCCAGCCAGCGGGACCTGAACGAGCGGCGGGCTCGAGCTCGATCGAGAGCCGATCGATCAGCAGCTCGAGCTCGCGCACGTAACCCCGCTGCCAGCTCGCCCACGCCTGCCGTGGCCCCGCGCCGTCAAAGCCCGGCGCGGTCGGACACAGTGAAGGATGCAGCTCGACCAGCTCGACCAGCTCGATCGCTCGCGCCTGCGCGCGCTCGAGCTCGGCCAAGCTGGTGCAGGTCTCGGCCACGTCCTGGACCGCGATCAGCTCACCCCGCGCATCGCCCTGAGCCTGCAACCAGTCGGCATGGACGAGCGCGGCCTCGCGGTCCCAGGGCCGGGACCGCATGGCGATCAAGCTCGGCGCTTCGTCGGTCAAGGGCTCTAGCGTAGCAGCCGGGTAATCAGCGCTGCCGGATCACTGCGGTGTGCGATCCCTGGCCCCGGCGAACCCGGACCTCGACCCCCGAGCGGTCGCCCTCGAGCGCCGTGGCGATGTCGCCGACCGAACCGACGTCCTTGCCGTTGACCCGCTCGATCACGTCGCCGGCCTGGAGCCCGAGCCGGGAGCCGACGCTACCTTCGAGCACGCGCTCGATCACGATCCGATCGGGAGCCTCGCGGATCTCGACACCCAGCCGAGCCGGCTGCCCACCATAAAGGTCAGCCCCAGCGCCCGGTCCGGGCTGCGTACCCGGAACCTGTGGCGCGGGCATCAGCTCGCTACCGATCCTGGCGAGCGCGTCTGGATCGGGCCGCTCGTCCAGTTCGACCTCGACGACCTGGCGTTGGCCCTCGCGGATCAGCTCGAGCTTCACCTTGTCCTTGGGCGGATGCTCGCCGATCCGCGTGCGGAGGGACTCGAAGTCGTCGATCGCCTGACCATTCATGGCGATCACGCGGTCTCCCGCCTTCAACCCGGCCTTGGCCGCGGGCGTGTCTGAGTGGACATCGCTGATCACGGCGCCCTTCTCCGGCGTGACGCCGAACGCCGGCTTCTCGTCGCGGCCCGAGATGCCCATCCATCCGCGTGCGACCTTGCCGTCGCGAATCAGGGCCGGAAGCACCAGCTTGGCCTGATCGATTGGCACCGCAAACCCGAGGCCGTCGGTACCACCGCCGACGGCCGTGTTGATACCGACCACCTCACCCGCGAGGTTGAACAGCGGACCACCGCTGTTGCCGGGGTTGATCGCGGCGTCGGTCTGCAGGAAGTCGGCGTAGCCGTCCCGGTAGAGGCCGAGGCTCCCGCGCCCCTTGGCCGAGAGGATCCCGCGGGTGACCGTCTGCGCGAGGCCCATCGGGCTCCCAACCGCGATCACCCAATCGCCGACGCGCAGGCGGTTGGACGAGCCGAGCACGACCGTGGGGAGCCGCTTGGCGCCGTCGAGCCTCAGCACCGCGAGATCGGTCTGCGGATCGCTGCCGATCAAGCGCCCCTCGAACACGCGGCCATCCTCGAGCGCGACCTCGAAGCGCTCGCGGCCAGCGACCACGTGATGATTGGTCACGACCAGGCCATCGGCCGAGATGATGAAGCCGCTGCCGATGCCCCCGACCATGCCGAAAGGGCTCTCGCCTAGCGACTGGATGCTGACCACCGCGGGCCGGACCACGTCGAGCATCGGCGCGAGGCTCTGCTCCGGATCGTAGGCCTCGGCCGTGACCGCGCTGCCGTCCCCCTCACGCCAAAAGCCCGACGCGCTGAGCGTGCCGGGCTTGGCCGAGGAGTCGATCTCGCCCTCGGGCGTGTTCGGCTGGCCCGCGTGGGCGTCTTGCGAGCAGCCGGAGCTGGCCGTCAGCAACGCTGGCGCGCCGAGGAAGCAGAACGCGAGGAAGAACAGACCGTGGAGACTGGGGCTTCGCCGCACTCGCAGGTTCATGGCGGGGCGCCGCAACCGAGAGCTGAATTGAATATTCCCAGCCCTTCAGCCCGGACGGGCTGACCAAGCCCCTCGATGGCACGCACGAACGTGACGCAGCGTGATCACTGGACGACGTCGCTGGCGTTTGCATCGAGCAGCACGCCTGCGGCGATCAAGCGCCGCGCGTCGCGAGGATCACCCGATCGGCGCCAGCGCTCGTAGAGCTCCATCAGGTTGGTCGGCCCCTCGGCGTCCGGCTCGACCACTCGGCCGAGCACGGCGAGGATTTCTGTGAAGGAGTCGGCCAGCTCTTCGAACACCTGCAGGCGGCTCGATCGAGCATGGACCTCGCGGTAGGCGGCCTCACCGATGCCCGCGACGTAGCGAACGTCGACGGGCGTGCGATCGAGGCAGCGAGGTACGACCCCCGCGATGTAGAGCGCCCGGTCCCCGACCTCGCGCAACGCCGTCGCGCCTTGCTGCCGCGCGCTCAGGTACTGCGTGGCCAGAGGTGGGCTCTTGCGTCCGGCTACCTGCGGCCTGCGGGCATAGGACGCGAGCAGGTGGACCAAGTAGGCCTCGACCTCTTCGGCGAGCGGCGTGCCCTCTTCTGCTTGGGCGTCGCCGAGTTGAGCAAAGAAGAACGACTCTAGGGTTCCATCGAAGCTCAGACCGCTCATGGGCTCTCCGGGGTTGTTGCGTTGCGGTGACTCCGTGACCGACGTGACTCCTGCTTCGTCGGGCATCGTAAGACGTCGCAATTCTCACACTAGCACCCCACCCTGATCCTTCAACCAGTCCCGAGAAGATAGGAGAAGGCTCACCGATTCTTCCAGCAAACATTCTCCAGACGGGGGTTGATCGCATCTTCCGGCGCTTTACTCTCCCGCGCGCTAGCAGTCGGCGCGGCCGATTGCTAGCGACCCTCCTGCCGCGATCCCGCGCGGACTCGCTCGACTGAGCTCCCCCGCGAGAGGGCCGCAGGAGCGCCGCATCATTCCCTTTCACGCCGGGTCCGCCTCACGGCAGGACCCTCGGTTCAGCTCACCCGACACAATCGGAGATTGCGCCAATGAACGTTCGCCCCCTCAACGACCGTGTGCTCGTCAAGCGTCTCGAGGAAGAGACCAAGACCGCCGGCGGGATCTACATCCCCGACTCGGCCAAGGAGAAGCCGACCCGTGGCCGTGTGGTCGCCGTCGGCAATGGTCGCCTCGACGACAAGGGCAACCGTCGCTCGCTCGACCTGAAGAAGGACGATGAGGTCCTGTTCGGCAAGTACGCCGGCACCGAAATCAAGTTCGATGGCCAAGAGCTCATCATCATGCGCGAGGAAGACATCCTCGCCGTGATCGAGCGCTGAGCCCCTTTCAATCCCTCCACCTCGCTTTCCACCAAGAAGATTTCAAGGAGTTCAGCCATGGCAGCCAAGGAAGTCCGCTTCGACGAGCATGCCCGCAATGCCATCCTGCGGGGCGTCAACACTCTCGCCGACGCCGTCAAGGTCACCCTCGGGCCGCGCGGTCGCAACGTAGTCATCGAGAAGTCGTGGGGCTCGCCCACGGTCACCAAGGACGGCGTCACCGTCG
>CBFGLP010001183.1:0-6781 GCA_965649595.1 uncultured Myxococcales bacterium
CGAACAGAGCCAAGAGCGCGAGCGGGCTCGACTCTCCGGTAGCCGAGCAGCCCTCCTCGACTGCCCTCGTTCGTTTGGTTGCGTCACGCAACGTCATGATATGTCGCGACGCATCGCAGATGCATGGTCGTTTGCGGCACCACTGGGACGGATCCCCGGGTGAGGGTCGAATGTCGACACGCGTCCCAGTGCTCATGATCCTCGATGGCCGGAGTCCGCGTTCACATCGTCCAGGGCGCGACCATCCGCCCAGCTCCGGAGCGCAGTGACGATCTCGAAGCGGTCGATCACTGGCTGCGGTCGACCGAGCCTGGGTTCGCTCTCGACGAGGTCCTGAGTTGGATGTTGGTCTCCGGGACAGCCCTGGGCGCTCTCCCGGCGCCCAGGTAGGCATGCCTCCTCCCTGCTGAGCACCCGCGCCCACCCACTCGCGCTCAGAACCGCCCGCACCCCCCACCATCACAAAACCCTGCAAGTCGGTCGCCCGCGGCCGTGGGGACCACTACACTGGTGCTGGTGAGCGACCGGTCAGCCAACGACTTCCGCGAGCGAGCGCGGGTCGAGGCCGATCGCTACGGCCCGGACCCTTGGATCTTCGTCCGCGAGCTGCTGCAGAACGCTCGTGACGCCGGCGCCCGCTCGGTCGCGTTCTCCGTCGAGGAGGGCCCGCAAGGTACCAAGGTGCGCTGCCGCGACGACGGCGAGGGCATGAGCTACGAGCACGCCCGCCGCTACCTGTTCTCGCTCTACGCGTCGAGCAAGGAAGATCGAGCCAACCAAGTCGGGCGCTTCGGGGTCGGGTTCTGGTCGATCCTCCGCTTCGAGCCGACGCGGATCGTGATCCGCTCGCGGCCGCGGCCGCGCAAGAACCAGCCGGCCGAGCCCGGCTGGCAGGTGGTGCTCGACGGTGCCTTGCAGAACGCCGAGCGCTCGAGCCACGACATGGAGCCCGGGACCGAGGTGCTGCTCGAGCGGCCCGCGGGTGATGGATCGGACGCTCGGCGAGTGTGGGAGGCCGCGGTTCAGAACGCGCGCTTCTTGGTCCAGCGCGACGACCCGGACGTGCCGCTGCCGGTGCTGGTCAACGGGCGGCCGATCAACAGCGAGTTCTCGCTGCCTGCGCCCAGCTCGGCGTTTCGCCGCGGGCACGTGCGTGGAGTGGTCGGGCTGGGCAGCGCGCCGCGGGTCGAGCTCTTCTCTCGCGGGCTGCGGGTCCGCTCGGCGGCGTGCCTCGACGATCTGCTGACGACGAGCGGGCACACCGGGCACTCGCGGGTGCGCTTCCCCGAGCTGCCGGGCGGCCTGGCTCCGCAGGCGCTGCTCGAGAGCGACGGGCTCGAGCTGCTGCTCTCGCGCTCGGACGCCCGCGACACGCGGACGCTGCGGCGGCTGGTCAAGCTCGGGCAGAACGAGCTGCGCTACCTGGTCGAGCGACAGCTCGCGCGCATCCGTCCGCCGGGCATCGGTGAGCGGATCTCTGGGCTGCTGCGTCGCGTCGCGGGCGAGTCGACCTGGTGGCGAGCGCTGCTGGGCGCGGCGACGGGGGCCGTGCTCGCAGTGCTGGTCGCTCAGATCCTCTGGCCCTCCCCGCGCGGCGAAGGTCGGCGGGCGCAGGGCTCGATGCTCACGGTCGGCTCAGCGACGGCCGGGCACGCGGTCGAGAAGCAGCGCAAGCGGACCTACTACCGCGATCTATCCAAGCGCTACGACGGGCCGCAGGTCAGCGAGCTGGATCCTGCTGGCGCCGAGCCGGTCGAGCTGCGCTACAAGCCCGCCGATGCGCGGCCCTACTTCGCCGCGCTGGTCATCGAGGACGTCAGCGGGGCAGCCGACGCGAGCGCGGCGGTGACCGACGAGCGCTACCCCGACAAGCGCTGCAGCAAGGACTGCATGCAGATCGAGCTCTTGCTGGCATCGGCACCCGGGACCCTGCGGATCCCGGTGCCGACGGGGCACCGGCTCGACGTCGACAGCGTGCGCTTCGTGTCGGACGCGACTGGTGAGCCAGTCGAGCTCGGCCCGGTGTGGCTGAGCGAGGCGGGCGAGCCGGTGCTGGAGTTCGAGCGCGCGGTCGAAGGCCGGCTGCACTACACGACCGGACCCGGTCGCGTGCGTCCGCCCCGATCGGGCTCCGAGCGGCCCAAGCTCGAGCTGCCCGACGAGCTGCGCGCGGACGTCCGCGAGCTTCGCAGGCTGCCCAAGGCCGATCGGATCGACGCTGCGATCGAGCTGGTTCGCAGCCGGGTCCGCTACTCGACCCAGCGCGAGGTCGCCAAGCAGCACGACCGAGCGCGCGCGCTCGGGCAGGACTTCGTCACGCGGGCGCTGGCGATCGCGGCGGGCGACTGCGACGTGCAAAACGGCTTGCTCGTGGCGATCCTCGACGAGCTCGGCATGGAGGCGCGGCTAGCCGTGGGCTGGGTCGGCGATGCGGGCGGCGTCTCGCCCTGGGCCCACGCGTGGGTCGAGGTCCTCGATGGCGAGCGCTGGGTCGTGGCCGACGCGACCGGTCGCAGCGTGGGTGTCGCGGGGCTGCCTACGGTGAGCCGCCCCGCGCCCGGAGCCGAGCCGGGCGCGACCGATGCAGCCCAGCACGACGAGCCGCCCGAGATCGCCGAGGCGCCCGCGGGCGAGCCGGTCACGAGCGCCGACGAGCCGAGCCCCGCGACTCCAGCCGAGCCCGCGGCGAGCGTGCGCCAGCATCTGCCGGTCGGCTTGGTCGCCGTGCTCGAGCAACCATGGGTGCCTTGGGCTGCGCTCGCGTCGGGCTTGCTGGGGCTCGGCTTGCTCGGGTTCTCGTTCGCTCGCAGGACCGCTCGCAACTACCAGCTCGACGACACCAGCGACGTGTCGAGCCTCCTGCACGGCGCGCTCGCGCAGCCGGCCGCGTTCCGCCACCTACCTTCGCTCTTTCATCGTCGGCTGATCCCGGTCCGGGGTGGCGCTCCGATCTCGCTTCAGCGCGCGCGCAGCTTGGCCTCGCGCGGGCGGCTCTATGTTGGCCGCGAGCAGACCGAGCTCAGCCGGACCGCCCGGCAGCGGGGCATCGCGGTGCTCGATGGCGACACGCCCGAGGGCCGCACGGTCGCGGCCTCGCTCGCGGCCGTCGATCTGGATCGTTGGGGCCATCGACTCGCGCGTGCGAGCGAGACCCCGCTCTTGCAGGGCCTTGCTCAGCACCTGCGCGAGCAGGGCGAGCGCTGGCGGATCGCCGCGGTCCGCAGCTTGGGTGATCCGGTTGCGACCCTCGACCTGCGTCCGCTCGGCGCGAGCCGTCGCTTGGGCGATCGTCTCGTGCTGGTCGACACCGACGATCCCTTCTTGCTGGAGACCGAGCGCCTGCGCGCGACTCGACCTCACGCCGCCGCGTTCGCGCTGCTCGATCACCTGCTCGATCACCTCGACCTCGGTCCCGAGCGCCGCGCGACCTTGCTCGCGCCGCTGGCCGAGCGGGCTGTCCACGAGGCCGCCCACGCTCGCGCCGACCGGGGCTTCGGCGCTGGCTCGGGCGCTGGCCCCGAGGTGCTCGAGTGATCCACGCTCCGCCGCCACCCGCCTCGCGCGAGGCGATCGATGTCGGCAGCCTGCTGACGATCGACGTCGCCTCGGAGCTGCGCAAGCTGACTCAGGCGCAGCTGCAGGGGCCCTGGCAGTTGCCGGCCGAGCTGGTTCGTCGAGCGCTGCGCTTCGGGGCCAAGCGAGTCGAGGTCGAGCTCGGGCGCCAGCACCTGTTGGTCCGCAGCGAGGGCGGCCCGGTGCCCTTCGAGCACCTGCGCGAGCTCGCGGCCCTGCTCGACGTCAGGCGCGAGCCGGAGCGGCGGCATCGAGCGCTCGCTCGGCTCGAGCGTGAAGGAGCGCTCTCGCTGCTGGCCTTGCTCGGGATCGAGGCGAGCGATCTGCGGATCGTCAGCACACCCACCCGCGTCGACGAGTTCGGCCTCGGGCTCGAGTGGCAGCGCGGCGGAGCGCCAAACCTGCAGCGCTACTCGGCGCCAGGACCTCGCACGACCGAGGTGCTCGTGCGCGGGACCAAGCTCGATCGCGGACGCGCGCGCGACTGGCTGGCCGACGTCGGTCGCCACGCCGAGGCCGAGATCGTGATCGACGGTCGAGCGATCGCGCGGGGCTTCTCCGACGCGATCGTCCGCACCCGGATCGCCGCCCCCTTGCCCGGCGTGCTAGCGATCCCCCGCGCAGGCGAGCACGCCCGCGTGCTGCTCTTGCACGACGGGATCGTCACCGCTCACCTGAGCGTGACCGAATCACCCTGCTTCGAGGTCGCGCTGGAGACCCGCGGGATCGCCGAGCCGGGCGCGAGCGCGGCCCGCTTGCGCGAGCTGATCACCCCGATGAGCGACGCGCTGGTCGAGATCGCCGTCGACTGCATGATCCAGCTCGGCAGCGAGGGCGCGGCGCTGCCTGCTGGCGATCGCAGCTTCCTGACTCAGCAGCTCTTGTACGCGGCTCGGCGGCGGCGCGAGCAGGCCAAGCTGATCGCTCGGCTCCCGCTCTTTCGCGGGCTCGAGCGCGACGGTCGGGAGCGCTGGTTCGATCTGCTCGCGCTGCGCCAGTCGGTCCACGAAGAAGGCGGCGAACGGCTGCTCAGCGCGATCTTTCCCGACCAGGACCTGGCCGAGTTCGCGCCAGAGGGCCGCGTCTACGTGCTCGACGAGAGCGAGCGGGCGCTGCTCGGTGAGCTGCTCGAGCTGGGCTTTCGCCAGCCGCGGCGGCGCGTGGGTCAGCGGCGTGGGCTCGGTCGCCTGTTCCGCGACGGGCTGCGCCTTCGCCTGCGCGACCTGTTCGCGCCGCTGCGACCGGGCGGTCGCCCGATCCCCGACGCCGAGCTGGATCCGGACGAGCGCCACCTGCTGATCCAGCTGCGCGCCCAGCTCGAGCACTGCGAGGTCGCGATGTGCACCGGCTCGGGTCCGGTGCGGCGGCGCGGCTCCGGGCCCGACAAGCTCTTGCTCCCACGCGGCAGCGCGCAGGTGCGGGCGTGCGTGCAGGCGGTCGCGCTCGAGCCTGGTTGGGTCTACCCGGCCTTGCTCGCGCTGCTCGAAGGACGCGAGTTCCCGCTGCGGGCGCGTCGACGCTGGCGGCTCGGCACCTGGACCGGGCGCGGTTCGGAGCACGTCGGTTGAGAGACGATTGTCTGGAAGTCCGCAACAGACCTATGTTTGACTATGGCAAAAGCGAAAGCCTCGAATCGAGCGAAACAGCGCCGCGGTGAGCGGCCCAGGGTTCCTGCCGGCCGGGTCCTCTTGTCGATGGGCATCTCGTCGCTCGTGCCGACGCTGTTGTCCCTCATATTCGAGGACTTCGTGAAAGAGACGGTGCTCGAGACCGTGCCGCTCACGGTCGGAGCGGCCGTGATCAGCTTGCTCGTGGGGACTTGGCTGTTCGAGCGGTTCTGCAAGTGGTGGGAGCTCTTGCTGCTCGTTGGCCTCATTTTGGTCGGAGCGGGTTACGCTGGCACGTTCATCTCGGGCCAGATGGGCCAGTTCATGGGTTTGTATGACCAGGTGATCCCCGCGAACAGTCACGTGCTGGCGAAGGTAATTGCATATTCGGTCTTCGCGGTCGTCGGGTTCTTCGGCGTATACGGTCCGCTACACTTCTTCTCCTCGCTGCTCATCGGCGCAATTGCGCCGTGGGTGGTGCTATACAAGCTGTCCTCGCAATACGAGGATACTGAGAAAAAGCTGGCCAAAAATGACGGTGACGAGACCGAGTGACGCTCTGGCGCTCGGCCCCGTCAGGCCAGCACGTCGCGCAGATCCGGACGTCGCGCGAACACGGAGCGGGCGTAGGGGCACAGCGGCATGATCCGAGTCTGCTCCGCTCGCGCGAACGCGACCGCGGCCTCGACCAGCTTGGCGCCGATGTTCTGGCCGCGCAGCCGCTCGTCGACCCAGGTGTGGTCGAGGATCAACAAGTCACCCGCGCGCGAGTAGGTCAGCTCGGCTCCGCGAGCCTTATCGAGGCTGACCACGAACGCGCCCTTGTGGCCCTTCGGCTCGTGCATGATCACCGGCGCCGGTGGTTGACCGCTCGCCGGCGCGCTCAGCTGGGCGGCCTGAGCCGCTGCAAACACCGGCGCGAGATCGGTATAGACCCGCACGTCGGAGAACTCGTCATCGTCGGTGCGCAGGATCGTCGCTCCTCGCACGCTCACCGTATCGGCTCCGCGCACGTGATAGTGGACGGTCGCCTCCATCGCCCAGCCCTCGTTGATCGGCCACAGGCCCGAGATGTCGTGCTTGATACCCGCGAGCAAGCCGAACAAGTCGCGCAGCGCCCGGGCGATCTCCGCCGGCCCGATCACCGGCGGGTTGTTGGCGAGGCTGAAGCTGCCGTCGGCGCCGAAGCGATCGGCGAAGACTTCGACGTCGAGGCGATCGAGCGCACGATAGGTGGCCAGGACGGTGCTGCGCTCCATTCCTCGCGAGGTTGACTTAGCAGGGCGCACGTGGGCAAGCGGTCGCTAGATCACTCGCTGTCCGGCTCGGCCGCGTCGCTCCCGATCAGCGCCATCAAGGTCTCGAGCGTGTCCGCTTGATCCGGCCGCTTGTCGGTCCGCCAGCGGAGGATCCGGGGGAACCGGACCGCAACGCCAGACTTGTGCCGGCTCGACCGCGCGATGCCTTCGAACGCCAGCTCGAACACGTGGACTGGCTCGACCTGCCGCACCGGCCCAAAGCGCTCCAGCGTGTGCGCACGGATCCAGCGATCGAGGCGCTGGATTTCCGCGTCGCTCAAGCCGGAGTAGGCCTTGGCGATC
>CBFGLP010001184.1:0-9496 GCA_965649595.1 uncultured Myxococcales bacterium
CGAGCGAGTCGGACAGCACGTCGAGCGAGTCGGACAGCACGTCGAGCGAGTCAGACAGCACATCGAGCGAGTCGGACAGCACGTCGAGCGAGTCGGACAGCACATCGAGCGGGGAAGACAGCACATCGAGCGAGTCGGACAGCACATCGAGCGAGGAAGACAGCTCGTCGAGCGAGGAAGACAGCTCGTCGAGCAGCGAGGAAGACAGCTCGTCGAGCAGCGAGGAAGACAGCTCATCGAGCAGCGAGGAAGACAGCACGTCGAGCGAGTCGAGCAGCTCCGAGGAGGCGGACAGCACGAGCAGCGAGGAAGACAGCTCGTCGAGCGAGTCGAGCGAATCGAGCGACACCTTCACCGAAGAAGACACCTTCGACTCGTTCGACACCTTCTTCATCCCCTTCGATGACGCTGCACCCCTCGGCGAGTGCGACCCCTTCGCGCAGGACTGCCCTGAAGGCGAGAAGTGCTCGCCCTTCGCCAGCGGCGGCGATTCCTGGGACGCCAACAAGTGTGTGCTGATCCAAGGCAACGGCGCCCCTGGCGATCCTTGCGTGCTCGACAGCATCGTCGATGGCAACGACGATTGCGACGGCTCGAGCTACTGCTTCAACGGCTTTTGTACGGCCTTCTGCAGCGGCACGATCGACGAGCCGCTCTGCGACACCGAGTCTTCGTGCCTGATCGCCAACCAAGGCTCGATCACGCTCTGCATACCGGAGTGTGATCCGCTGCTGCAGGACTGCGAGCCGGGCCTCGGGTGCTACTTCGCCGGCGAGACGTTCAGCTGCTTGCCGCAGACCGAGAATGTCCCGCCGGGTGAGCCCTGCGCGTTCATCAACGACTGCACGCCCGGGAACATATGCGTGGACGGGACGATGGTCCCCAACTGCTTGGGCGACGCGTGTTGCTCGAGCCTCTGCGAGCTCGGGTTGGCCGACCAGTGCGCCGCCAACCCGGGGACGAGCTGTCAGCCCTTCGGTGAGGGCTTCGATCCGATTGGCATTTGCCTGACGCCCTGAGCCAAGTGCGTTCGAGAAGCGGCGGCGGGTGCAAGCTCGCCGCCGCTTCCGCGTTGGCCGAGCGAGCAACATCCGACCGAGCGTGTGCGAAACCGAAGCGGCTCGCGCGGGCGCTCGTGGGCGATGGCTCGTGGACCGGCGAGGGAGAGCACCACGATGAAGCGAGGCATCGGATCGACATCGATGAGGACGAAGGGCATGACCGCGCTGCTGAGCATCGGCCTCCTGGCCCTGGTCGGCTGCGACAAGGGAGGTGCGTCGGAGGACGGCGCGGCGGAAGACGAGGGCGGCAACGCGAGCATCGGGGGCGCGGAAGCCTCCAGCGTGACGGACACGGGCGAGGAGACCTACGGCGAATCGGGCATGCAGGACGAAAATGGCGAGACCGCCGAGGAGCCCTGCGAGGACTCGTCTCAGGACGGCGAGCTGACGACGGAGGATCCCTACGAGGATTCGGGCGGGGAGGGTTCGGACGGCGAGGTGACGACGGAGGATCCCTACGAGGATTCGGGCGGGGAGGGTTCGGAGAGCGAGGACACCAGCGAGGGGATGGGATTCGTCGTCGAGCCCGACTTCGGCACTCCGGATGTCTGCGATCCCTTCTTGCAGAATTGCCCCGCCGGGGAGAAGTGCGTCGCGTATGCCAGCGACGGCGCGAGCTGGGACGCCAACACGTGCGTGCCCGTGATCGGCGAAAAGGCCCCCGGAGAGGCGTGCACGCTCGATAGCCTCGAGTCGGGCATCGATGATTGCGGTCCAGACAGCTACTGCTTCTTCGGCACCTGCACCGCCTTTTGCGGTGGTGACCCCCAGCTGCCGACCTGCGCGCTCGGTTCGACCTGCCTGATCGCCAACAACGGATCTCTCAATCTGTGCATGAGCGAGTGCGATCCGCTGCTTCAGGATTGCGCCGCGGGCAGCTCCTGCGTCTACGCCATGAACACCTTCATGTGCATCCCGCAGTCCGAGCAGATCAGCGATCCGGGCGATCCCTGCGAGTCGCTCAACGATTGTGCGAGCGGCAGCGTCTGCGTGGGTCCTGAAATGGTGCCGGGCTGCGTCGGTCCTGGCTGCTGCACGAGCTTCTGCGACGTCGATGGACCGCCGGAGCAATGCGGCGACCAGCCTGGAACTGCCTGCGTGTCGTTCGGCGACGAGTTTGATCCAATCGGGGTTTGCGTCGCGCTCTGATCAGCGAGGTCGTTCTAGGAACGCCCCGTGATACGAGATCGGGATCGGGTGGTCGAACCAGCATTCGGCCACCGGTCCCGCTGCCACGTCGCGCCCATCGAGCACCGCGAGGTAGCTGCGATCGCGCTGCTCGTCGAAGCAGAGCACCAACAACCACACGTCTCGTTCGTCCTCTCCATCTCGCCGCGGCACGGGCACCGGCTCGCTGAGGTGGGTCAGCCGGCTCGGCTCCCAGCGATCGACGCGCCCGGCCTCGACCTCGAAGCACGAGATGCCGTGCCGCGTGTCGGACCCCGCACCGAAGTCGTGGCGCAGGAAGCAAACCCGGTGCTCGCTGCCCTCCACGCGTGGGTGCACGCGCGGGAACTCGGCCGCGCCGTCCAGCCGCGCCTGCGTGGTCAGCTTGGCCGTGCGTGGATCGATGTGAGCCCGGGTATAGACCGGCAGATCGTTCGCCTCGGATCCGCTGCCGACCGCCGAGAAGGTCGAGAAGTCGCTGTAGCGGCACAGATCGAGCACGATCTCGTCCCCCCGCTCGAACGCGTTGACGAAGTGCCAGACCCAGAACGAGTCGACGCGGGTCCGCTTGGCCCGTGTGGGATCGGCCAGCGGCACCACGATGATCTCGCTGCCGAGCGCCGAATCCCACGCGAACAGGTTAGCGATCCCCGACAGGCCCAGCAGCGCGCGCCAGACCATCAGCTTGGCCGGGCAGATCATGAACACCGCGTGGCGCTCGGTCAGCGCGAAGTCGTGCACGAGCGAGGGCCAGGGCAGCGGGACCGAGCCGAGCCTGCGCGGCTTGCCTCGGTCGGGCAGCTCGTAGAGATCGATCGCCGTCTCGCGCCCGTAACGGAGCCCGAAATTGAAGCTGGTCCCGAGCGAGGCCGCGCGATGCGGGTGGGCCGAGAACCTCGAGCCGACCACGCCGCCGAGATCGGTCTCGCCGATCAACGCGAGCGTGTCGGGATCCAGACGGGAGGGGCGAGCGACCTCGACCAGCCCGTAGAGATCGTTCTGCCAGACCCACGCGGAGGTGTTGGCGGAGTTCTTGATGTTCCGGCGCACGCCGTTGAGGACACGGCGCAGCGGGTTCGCTCCGCTCCCGTAGAGCCGCCTTCCTGCGCGCTCCTCCTCGCGATATCCAGCGCTCTCGATCACCCGCGCCGCGCCCTCGGGCGGGCGAGTCGAGCCGTGCAGGCGGACCGCCGAGACCACGCCGTCGGCCTCGAACGCGTGCTTGACCCGGACGCCGAAGCGCTCGTACACGCCGGGCCCGCAGCGGTAGAGCGTGCCGTGGAGATCCTCGGGGATCTTGCCGACGATCTCGAGCGGCTCGAAGCCGTGGGTACGCGGGAGGTTGTCGTGGATCCGGGCGAACACCGAGCGGGAGGGTAGCGCGAAACAGGCAGCCGGCCGACCTCACCCCTGCGTGGGCGGCACCGAGTTCTTGAGCCCCCACCCGGTCATGTCCGAATACGTGTAGGGCGCGTTCAACCCCGAGTATACCTGCCATTGCTTGGTCTCGGGGTTGATTCGATACGCGCTAGAGGTCTGATCGATCATCCACACGTTGCCCTCGAAGTCGATGCTGATCCCGCGCGATTGCGGGGCGTAGGGCGTCATGTCGATGAAGTCGATCTGCGTGGCGGTCTCGCTGTCGATCCCGTACACGCCGCGCTGCACGTCCCAGGGGTACGCGGCGATCCACATCCGACCCTGGCCGTCCTCCTGCAGCCCGAGGCCGGTCACGCCGGGCAGCGTCGCCCAGGTCTGGGTGGCCGGATCGAAGCGCGCCGTGCCGCCCGAGGTCCCGGCGATCCAGATGCGGCTCTTCGAGTCGATCGTGATCCCATAGGGGTGCACGTCGCCGGCCACGTAGTAGATCGAGTAGGTCAGCGAGTCGCCGTTGACCTGGACCAGCGGGAAGGGGAAGTCACCCTCGCGGGAGATGAACCAGAAGTCGCCGTTGGGATCGACCGCGCCGCCGTAGGGCCCGAGCCCGCCGACGACCAGCTCGGGCACGGGGATCTGCGCCTCGATCGCGCCGGTGTCACCGTTGAGCCGGATCGCCACGACCGAGCCGTTTTGATTGGTGTACGCGCCGGTGGTCCAGAGCTTCTCGTCGACGTATTCGCAGGTGCCGTCGCCGTTCTGCACGACCTCGGCGGGCGCCCAAGCCATTGGCCGCTGCAGGTCGTAGGGCATCGGCGCGTGCCAGGCGAGGCAGTCGTCTTGACCCCAGGCGTACACGTTGCCGGCCCCGGTCGAGGTCTGCAGGCCGGCCTGGCCGTTCTGCATCTCGTTGCACTTGGTCGTGTCCGCGATGACCTTGGTGATGCCGCCGGCACGATTGGCGACCGCGACGGCGCCCGACAGGCTGACCGAGGTCCGCGAGGGGTTGCCGGCCGAGTCGGGGCGGGTCAGGTAGCGACCCTCCTCCATCATCGTTACCGTGTTGATCTTCGAGATCGTGCTCTCGGGCGAGTTGGCGACCCAGATGTACGAGAACTCGAGCTCGCCCATGCCCCCACCACCGGCGCCGCAGTCATCGACCAGCGGGATGTCTTCCTGCTCGCCCATGTCGAACTTGGGCGCTGCCGACTCGCTGCTCGATTGATCGTCGGCCGACTCGTCGCTCAGATCGTCGGTGCCGAGCTCGTCGCCGAGGCTGGAGATGCCCTCGTCGCTCTTGCGCTCGGGATCGTCGGCACAGGCGAGCGGTGCGAGGGCAAACAACGTGGCGGCGGCGATGGTCAGCGAGCGTGTGTTCATGGCTGTGCCCTCTGCACCTACATGTAACACAGGGCGGACCAAAGGGGGAAGGGGCTCGGGCGCCTCCTTTGGATTGATCGTTGGGACCCTGGAGTGACCGATGGATCACTCCTATGTGCCGATTCAGTAAAACGAATCACGCATGGGGCAGATGAGCGCTGCTCACCGAGTCTCGTGCCGCGATGAATCGAACAATACATTCGCGGCCGCGAGCGCGCTGGCCCACTCCAAGTGGGTATTGGCGAGCAGCACGACGGCGGTGCGTCGATCTGCCGAAATCAGCAATTCGCTAGAGAAGCTGCCCGTGTCCCCGCTATGGCCGAACACACGGACGCCCGAGGCCCGAGCGGTGCTGTGCAGGCCCAGCCCGTAGCTCTCGCCTGGCTTGCTCGGCGGACCGACCTCGAGCATTCGCTCGTCCAGCGTGGTGGCGAAGCGCGCGAGGTGCTCGGCGGAGCTCAGGACGCCGCCGGTCGGGCGCAGCCAGCTGGGATCTCCAGGCATGAAGTCGAGGTCGTTAGCGACAGGGATCGGCTGAGGGCCTTCCTTCTCGCGCAGGTGACCGCAGGCGGCCCCGCGCAGGTCGGCCAACCGGGGGTCGCTGGTGATCGAGTCGAGGCCCAACGCGGACGCGCGCTCGTGCAGCAGCGCTTCGTAGTCGCGCCCGCTCGCCGCCTCGAGCACGGCGCCCACGACCACATATCCCGCGTTGCTGTACCGCCAGGCTCCCGGCTCGCCGCCCGCGGGGCTGTGCTGCAAGGCCAGTCGCCAGTCGCCCGTGTACGCGACCAGCTGCTCGGGCTCGATCTCGCCGAGCCCGCTGTGATGCTGGAGCAGCTCGCGGAGGCTGGGCGTGCGCATGCCTCGAGGCCAGGTCAGGTCGGGCAACCATGCGCTCACGGGTTGGTCGAGCCCCCCGGCGCCGACCGTCTCGAGCAGCATGGTCGCCGTGAAGGACTTGCTGATCGAGCCCACGCGAAACGCCGTGCTCGGCTCGACCGGCTCGGAGTGTCCGACACAGCGCACGCCGAGCTCGAGGTGAAAGACCAGCTCGCCGTCCTCGACCACCGCAGCGGCGATCCCTGGGACCGCCTGGTTGACCCACTCGGCGCAGAGCGAGCGGACGAGCGCGTGAAAGCGCGGCGCGTGGGCAGGCAGCCAGCGATCGAGGCAAGCTTGCTTGGGGTCGGGTGCTGGGAGGTCACGGACGAGCGGCGCGCTGGGGGCCTCGCTCGCGGGCGCGGTCCGTGGCTCGTCGGGGCTTCGTCGGCCCGTCTGGTCCGAAGGGCTCCCGCAGCCGACCACCGCGCAAACAATGATGAGCCCTCGCACGCGCACGGGCTGCTCAGCCTCCGGCCCGCGCGTGGATCGGGTTCGCCATCGCCCGCAGCTTGCCGAGTTCGATCGAGCGCGTCTACTTCGTGCTCGCTGCCTGGGAATGCCAGGGCCCGCGTCCGCGTGGACCGGGCATGCGACGGCGCATGCGAAAGGTCGAGCTCGCGCTCGGGGTCGGCTTCCTGGTTGGTCCAATGGTCTACGCGCTGACCCTCTCGGCCCCCGAGGCACAAAGCTGCGAGCGTTTGCCGATCCCGGTGGTCGTCGAGACCGGCACGTGGGAGGAGCCTCCAGCCCTCGTGCAGGTCGAGCCTCCGCCCGCGCCCGCGCCAAAGCCCGAGTCAATCGCGGAGCCGAGGGAGTTCGCGTTCACGCAGGGCAACCTGATCGTCCTGAGCATGGACGCCGATCGCCGGTGGGGCAGCGGCGAGCTGTTCGAGCCCTCGGGCGAGGCCGAGCACCGCGCGGCCAAGCTCGCCGATCCAGACCGCGTCCCAGCGACGCAGTGGGCTCAGCAGGGCCGGCGCTTCGACCTCTACGGTCGCCAAGGCAAGCTCTGCAGCGTGACGATCGATCGCCTGTTGATCGTCGCGCAGTATGGTTGGGGTCTGGAGGGGGTCCTCGGTCCGGGCGCGGGCTGGGACGACGAGCGCAACCAGCCGCGCGAGCACTCGCCCGCTCGTATCCGGCGAGCCGTGTGGAGGACCCAGACCCCTTGGTTGGTCGGGGAGGTCGCGCTGGCGAGCGAGTGCGAGGGCGCGCTGTGGGCCCGCGACGCCGAGCTGCCGCCGCCCGAGCTGCTGCGCGAGTCGGCGAGCGAGAGCTCGGTGACTAAGGCGCGGGTCGTGGAGCTCGAGGCGTCTGGTGAGATCGAGGCGCTTCGAGCCGAGTACGAGGGCTTCCTGGCCGAGCTCGACGACGACGAGCAGCGAGCGATGTACGGGGACTGGACCGCGCGAGTCCGCGGGCACGAAGCCGAGGTCAGCGCGTGGATCGACCCGAGCGGGGCGACCCGCTTCGTGCAGCTGCACTTCGGCATCGATGACGCGAGCTGCGGGGACGGCCACAATACCGAGATCGCCAGGCTCGATCGGGTGGTCGGAAGCGGCTTCGTGGCGACCGACATGGCGGACGATCCCGACGCGATCGTCGACGTCGATCTCGACGGTCGCTTCGAGCTCCTCTACGGCCTCGACGACTGGGGCCAGGCTCGGCTGGTCGCCGAGGATGGCTCGAGCGTGCAGCTGCTGAGCATCGAGCAGGACTGGATGTGCCCCTGCTGAGGCGCTCTGGAGATCACCCGGCCGGGAACGCCACGTTCTTCAAGCCGGCCCCGGTCATGTCCGAGTATGTGTAGGCCTCGTTCAGACCGTCATAGACCTCGTAGAGGTGGGTCTCCGGATCGACCCGATACGCGCTGTTGGCCATGTCGACCACCCACACGTAGCCGAAGAAGTCGATGCTGACGCCCTTGGTGACGCTGGCCGGGATCGCTACGAAGTCGAGGATCTCCAGCGTCTCGACGTCGATCGCGAACACGCCGGTGCCCATGCCTCCGTAGCTTCCGACCCAGACCCGGCCCTCGCCGTCGGCCTGCATCCCGAGGCCGGTCGCGGGCACGACCTGCCAGGTCTCGCTCGCGGGATCGAAGCGCGCGACCCCACCCGCGTAGCCGGCCACCCACGCGTAGCCCTTGCTGTCGAAGGTCATGCCGTAGGGCGCGACGCCGTTGGGCACCGGCCAGGTGTCGAGCACGAGATCGTCGTAGGTCACGCGGCTGAGCGTCGGTGGGCTCGCGCTGCCGTGGGTCGAGAACCAGAAGTTGTCGTCGCCGTCCACGGCTCCGCCGTAGGCACCCCACGCGCCGATGTTGACGTTCGGAGCGGGCACCATCGCCTCGACCTCTCCAGTCTCGCCGTCGAGCCGCAGCACTTGCATCGAGCCCTGTTGGCTCAGCAGCGAGGTCGAGGTCCACAGCTTTTGGTCGACCCACTTGCAGGTGCCCGGGTCCTGCGCGCCCGCGGTCCATGCGACCGGGCGGTTGGCGAGGCTCGCCCCGGCGAAGGGCGTGTGCCAGAGCCGACACTCCTCGACGTCCCAGGCTTTGACGTCGAGCTTGCCCGTCGAGGTCTGGATGCCTGGCATGCCATTGGACTCGACGCAGTCCTCGAGTCGCGCGGCGAACTTGCTCACGCCCCCGTCGCGGTTGGCCACCGCGACGTCGCCGGACAGGTTAACCGAGGTCCGCGAGGGGCGCCCCTGATGATCGGGGCGCGTGATGAAGCGGCCCTCCTCGACCATGGTCTCGGTGTTGAGCTTGGTCAGCGTTCCTTCACCGGTGTTCGAGATCCAGATGTAGGAGAACTCGACGTCGACGCCGCCTTGACCGACGCAGCTCTCGTTGCCGGGGGTGTCGGGGATCGGGAGATCGAACTTGATCCCGTCGTCGCTGGTGTCGGTCTCGGTGTCGGTCGAGCTGGTGTCACCGTCGCCATCGCCATCGCCCGGGCTGGTGTCGCCGTCACCATCGCCCGTGGTCTCGTCGGTGGCGCTGCTGGTCCCGGTCTCCGACTCGCTGCTGCCGATCTCGTCGTCGGATCCATCGGCCTGCTCGCTGCCCGAGCCGGACTCCTCACCGCGATTGTCTGCGCAGGCGAGTGAGACGAGGGCCACCAGCGACACGGCAGGACGCAGCTTCGAAGGCATGCGCCACGCTAACACGAGGCCGGGCCGTGGCGCTCGTGCTCAGTAGAGGTAGACGGCCCCGGCACCGAGGATGGCGTCACCCTGATCTCCGCCGATACCCGTCGCGCTGCTGCGCTCGCCAACAGCACCGACGGCGAGGGTGTTGCCATCGGCCGACAGGGTCAGGTGGTAGCCGAAGCCGTCACTAAAGCCGGCGTTGGGGGCCTTGACATAGGCCCGCTGAGACCAGGCATTCATGCCGTCGCGGACGAACACGTAGGCAGCCCCGGCACCGGGGGCGGAGTTGTCGGCCTGATTGCCATCGATTTCCGTCGCACCGCCACTCTCTTGCTCGGCGGCAACGGCCAGGACGTTGCCGTCGGTCGACAGCGCCACGCTATTGCCGAACGAGTCTCCGACCTGGGTGTTGGAGGCCTTGACGTAAGCCTGTTGAGACCAGGCATTCATGTCGTCGCGGACGAACACGTAGA
>CBFGLP010001185.1:0-5814 GCA_965649595.1 uncultured Myxococcales bacterium
CTCCGAGTCGCCGCTCCGCTGGCAAGCCTCCGAGTCGCCGCTCCGCTGGCGGGCCTCCGAGTCGCCGCTCCGCTGGCGAGTTTCTTGCCCCTGGCGCACATGCGGGCGACCCTGCGTCGGGAGGCCGGATCGTGATCATCGCCTGTCCCGAGTGCACGAGTCCCTTTCAGGTCGAGGACGGCGACATCGCTCCTCTGGTGCAGGTCGAGTGTCCGACCTGCAAATTCCGAATGATCCTCGACTTCGAAGCGGCGAACGACGCGTCGCTGGTCGAAGAGGGGATGGGGATGGCGCAAGGCTTCTTCAGCGAGGCCGACTATCGCCAAGCCGTCGGTGCCGGAGCGCTCGCTGCAGCGACGCCCGCCGCCACTGCGCCGCACCTTCACGCGGTCTCGGAGCCCGAGCCCGCGATCGAGCCCGAGCCTGCGCCCGAGCCCACGCCCGTGCAGCCGGTCGAGCTGGTCGCAGTTGCGCCCGAGCCTCGCACGCCGCCAACCCAACCGCCGCCCGAGCACCCGCCGGTTCGCCAGCCTCCGGTGCAAGTCGAGCCGACGCCCGAGCCCACGCCTGTGGTCGAGCCCGTCCAACTCGACACGCCGGCCGCGGCCGTCGACAAGCCGCCGGTCCGCATTCCACGACCGCCGGTCCAGCCTGACGCGGGTGGCCCCGAGGTCCAGCGCTCGGCCCGTGCGACGCTGATCGCCTACACGGCTCCCCCGCCCGCTCAGCGCCCGCCCACTCCCGTCACGACGAGCGAGCCCGAGGACATCCCCGTCGACATCGACGCAGACGTCGAGCAGCCGAGCGTCGAGGTCCGACCGACGCACGTGCCTCCTCATACGCCGCCGGTCGACCGCCCGCCGGTCGCCGAGCCCGAGCCGCCGCGGCCGGTCCTCCAGGTGCCGCCGACGGAGCAGCCGACCAAGCCCGAGGAGACCAAGCCCGAGCAGGTCGACAAGCCCAAGCGGAGCGTTGTCGGAACGATCTTGCTGGTGATCTTGCTCCTGCTGGTGGCTTCGGTCGCCGGCTTGTTGGGGTGGGCGTTCGCCGAGACGGGCTCACCCGATCCCCGGCCGCTGCTGCAGGACAAGTTCGGGATCACCTTCTGACCGAGTCAGCCGCGAGGTAAGCTCGGGGCGTGAGGGCAGCGCGCGCGCGGGATAGCGACGCCCATCAGGTCGCGCAGCGGCTCGCGGTGCTGCCCGAGCCGGCGATGCGGGCAGCGATGCTCTGCGAGCAGCTGCTCGCCCGCGACGCCGACGAGGCCGCTTGGCTGCTCGACGCCCTCGCCACGATGGGTCGCGCGGGTGGCCCCCCCTACGATGTCAGCCTGCTCGCGGCGATCGAGCTCGCCGGGAGCGAGCGTCTGCCCTACGAGCACCGGCGAGCGA
Organism: uncultured Myxococcales bacterium; assembly: GCA_965649595.1. Taxonomy (GTDB): domain Bacteria; phylum Myxococcota_A; class Polyangia; order Nannocystales; family Nannocystaceae; genus Plesiocystis. The sequence goes on from CBFGLP010001185.1 coordinate 1,392, forward strand.
TCTACGAGGCGGCCGAGCGTCAAGGGCTAGAGGCCTGTCGAGAGCTGCTCTTCTCCGCGTCGATCGACGACATGCCCGAGCACGCCGCGGCACCTCGGCCGCTGATCCCGGGCACGAGGCCGCTGACCTTGGGCGAGCGCAAGAGCCTGGCCCGCTCGTGGAAGCGTGACGTGCTCGAGCGGCTGCTCGTCGATCCGCACGTCGACGTGGCCGAGCTGCTCTTGAGCAACCCGAGGCTTACCGAGGACGACGTGCTGCGGATCGCCACCGCCCGGCGGGCGAGCGCTGCGGTGCTCGAGCTGATCATGAGCTCGCGACGCTGGAACGTACGGCCACGGGTGCGTCGAGCCTTGCTTCGCAACCCACGAATGCCCGAAGCGATGGCCCTGCGCCTCGTCGGCCTGTGCAACCGCACCGAGCTGCGCGAGCTGGTCCACGATCCCGGGCTCCCGGACAGCATTCGAAGCGCCGTCGAGCGGCGCCTGATCTCGCCCTCGTGACGCTATTGTCACGAACGACGATCTCCTTAAAGCAAGCCAGCCGCCGGGTGGACTCCGGCGGCTGCTGATGCTCTCGCGGATGCTCGGGGGCTCAGCCGGGCTTGGTAGCCTTCTCGTCCGGCTTGGCGCGCGGCGTGACGTCGATCTCGCCCGCCGCCTCCTGCTTGTCCGCCTCGTCATCCTCGTTGAGCGACTTCATCTCCTTCTTGAAGCCCCGCAACATCTTGCCCACGCTCGATCCGAGCTGAGGCAGCTTCGAGGGCCCGAACACGAGCAACACGACGAGGACGATGACGGCGATCTCCGCCGCGCCGAGGCTGAAACCCAGGAGCATGGCGACAAGGTAGTCCTCTTCCGAGCGCTTTGCTAGCGTGGGGCCGATGCACCCGCTCACACCGTCGCGCTCGCACGGGCGGGTGCCCCGCAAGCCCTCGCCCTTGGTCCACCGCTCACGAGCCGAGTTGGGCCCCGAGCCTGATGGAGCCGCGGAGAAGTGGAGTCGAGCCCCCAGGTTGTTGACCCGGCTCGCGGGCTCCCTGGTGGTCGCCACGCTGCTCGTGATCTCCGGACCGGCGAGCGCGTCGGGGCCCGAAGACGAACGCCCGCAACCCGAGACCACGAGCACCACGCTCGGCTCGAGCACCTCGACTCACGGAAAGGTCCAGATCGGTCCGAGCTGGGATCCGGCTCGCGCGGTGTGGGCCGACGAGGACGCCCGCATGCGGGTCCGCGGTGATCGACCCGAGGACGCCTCGATCCACATCGCCTACGCGCCGCCGGTCGATCGCTGGGACGATCAGCTGCGCCACGAGCTCGAGGCGTTCGAGCAGGATCGCTTCCCCGAGGGCGTGCTGGCTCGCCAAACGATCATCGACGAGCCCCCCGAAGAGTGGATGCGCAAGCTCGAGCTGCCCGATCTTCCGGTCCGCTGGAACGCCAAGACCGTCGAGTACCTGCGCTACTTCAAGGACGATCCCAAGGGCCGCCGCCTGATCGCCGCGTGGCTCAACCGCATGACCCGCTACGAGGCCAGCCTCCGGGCGATCCTCCGCGACGCTGGCGTGCCCGAGGACCTCGTCTACGTCGCGATGGTCGAGAGCGGCTTCGATCCGGCGGCGCGCTCGGAGGTCGGCGCGGCGGGCATGTGGCAGTTCATGGAGCCGACCGGGCGCGTCTACGGGCTGAACGGCGAGTATTGGTACGACGATCGGCTCGACTTCGAGAAGGCCAGCTACGCCGCCGCCACCTACCTCGCCGACCTCGAGACTCGGTTCGGCTCGTGGGAGCTCGCGCTCGCGGCCTACAACGCCGGCTACGGCCTGGTCGTGCAGAGCATCCGCAGCAACAACACCAACAACTTCTGGGCGCTCAGCGAGATCGAGAACGGGCTGCCGCAGCAGACCAACAACTACGTGCCCAAGATCCTCGCCGCGGCGATCGTCGGGCACAACCGCGAGGTGTTCCAGGTCGAGGGCACGCCCGCGCCCGCGCTCGAGCTGATCGAGGTCGAGGTCCCGGCCGGGACCGTGTTCGATGATCTCGCCGCCGCGCTCGAGATCGACGCCAAGCTGGTCGAGGAGCTCAACGCCCGCTACCTGCGAGGCCGGGTCCCGCCCGAAGGTGGACCTGCGCGGATCCGGATCCCTCGCTCGTCGCACGAGCGCTTCTCCGCGCTGGGCGAGAAGCTGCGCACGCCGAGTCAGCCCTGGACCACCTACTCGGTCCGGCTCGGCGAGGATCTCGAGGAGATCGCCAGCGCTCATGGCATCACCGAGAAGCAGCTGCGCAAGCTCAACGGCATCCACGACAGCGGCGAGATCGGCGGCGGCGTCACGCTGGTCGTGCCGGTGGTCGACGGCGCCGCGCCGGCCAACGACGACAAGGGCAAGGGCAAGACCAAGCAGCTCCCGCCGCTGGTCGCCGTCCCGCCGCTCTCGCTCCCGCGCGGGCACAAGCTGATGTTCTTCCGCGTGACCCGAGCGACCGGCGAGCAAGCGATCGCCACCGCGTTCGGTGTGGCTTGGTCCAACGTCGTCGCGTGGAACGATCTCGATCCGCACGCGCGCCTGGTCGACGGCCAGATCCTGCAGCTGGTCGTGCCCGATGCGTTCGACCCGGACAAGGCCGGCGTGCTCGCGCGCGGGGTCGACGAGGTCCGCCACGTGATCCGTGGCAGCGTCGATCACATCGACGCGCTGCTCGAGGAGCGGGGCCTCGTCCGCCGCAGCTACAAGGTCCAAAAGGGCGAGACGCTGGCCAAGATCGCCAAGAAGTTCGACCTCTCGCTCGGCTCGCTGGCGCGGATCAACAACCTCGCGCGCGAGCACGACGTCCAAACCGGCGATCACCTGATCGTCTACGTCGAGGCCGGCAAGACCAAGGGCACACACAAGCCTCCCAAGCCGCGCGACACCTCGCTGACGGCCGAGCTCGGCGTCGCCCAGGAGCTCGCCGAAGGCCGCGAGAAGGTCACCGACAGCGAGCTGCCTAAATCCAAGCCCAAGCCGCGCGAGGCCTCGACCGCCGAGACCTCCAAGCTGCCGGGTCGGCACGACTGAGCATGCAAGGCGAAGTCGAGCTCGACGTCGACGCGGCGGTCCACGCGGTGCTGGCCGAGCGCCCCCGGCTGCCTGCGCTGCCGAGCGAGCGCGTGCGAGTCGAAGCCGCAGGTGGACGCGTGCTGGCCGAGACTCTGCGCTCGCGCTGGCCGCTGCCGAGCGCCCCGCTGAGCATCATGGACGGCTACGCGGTCCACAGCGGCGATCTGCAGCTCGCCCGCAGCGAGGGCGCGCAGACGCTGACGATCGAGCAGCTCGGTGAGAGCGCGGCGGGGCACCCGGGTGAGCGACGAGTCGAGCCCGGCACCTGTCAGCGGATCTCGACCGGCGCGGTGCTGCCCGAAGGAGCCGACGCCGTGGTCCCGCAAGAAGACACGCGTCGGCGCGAGCACGGCGAGCGGGTGTTCATCGAGCTCTCGTCCGTCGCGCTCGCCCAGTCAGCGCCTGGAAAGTGGGTCCGCCCGATCGGCAGCGACGTCGGGCTCGACGAGCGGCTGCTCGAGCGCGGCTGCTGGCTCGGCCCCGGCGAGCTCGCGCTGCTCGCCTCGACCGGCCACCCCGAGCTGCCGGTGCTCCGTCGCCCCCGCGTCGCGCTGCTCGCCAGCGGCGACGAGCTGGTCGCGATCGGCAGCACGCCCGGCCGCGGGCAGATCGTCAGCACCAACACCTTGATGCTGAGCGAGCAGATCCTCGAAGCTGGCGCCGAGCCCTTGGATCTCGGTCCAGTCGAGGATCGCCCCGAGGCCCTGCACGCGGCCCTGCTGCGCGCTCGCGACGAGGCCGACCTGCTGATCTGCACCGGCGGCATCTCGGTCGGCGATCACGATCTCGTGCTCCCAGCCCTGCGCGCGCTCGGCTTCGAGCTGGTGTTTCGCCGCGTCGCGCTGCGCCCCGGTCGACCGACCACCTTCGGTCGGCTGCCGCGATCCCTCGAGCCGGCCGCCTTGCCCGTGCTCGCGCTGCCCGGCAACCCGGCGAGCACCTTCGTCGCGTTCGAGTTGCTCGCTCGACCGCTGCTGCGGGCTTGGCTCGACCTGCCGCGTGCGAGCTGGCAGCGACGCACCTTCCCGCTCGAGCTCGCCGCCCCCGTCGAGGGCGATCGCAAGCGCGAGCACTTCGTCCGCGTCCAGATCGACGAGCAAGGTCGCGCCCGTCCGCTCGCACAGCAGCTGTCCGGCGCGCTGCGATCGCTCGCCGAGGTCGACGCGCTGCTGCGGATCCCCGCCGGACACGCGCGGGCCGACGTCGGCGAGCGCTTCCCTGCCCTCCTGCTACGAGCCTAGTCTGCGAGCCCCACGATCATGACCACACCCCCCCGCACGCTCGAGCTCGTCGTCGATGCTTCCGACGCCGGCGAGCGAGCCG
>CBFGLP010001186.1:0-4013 GCA_965649595.1 uncultured Myxococcales bacterium
ATCACGCTGGCGAAGCTGGTCTGACGGCGGGCCTGCGCGTCGAAGGGCGAGATGCGGATCAGCCGGTGGACCCCGATCTCGGAGCGCAGCCAGCCGTACGCGTACTCGCCCGAGATCGCCAGCTCGGCCCCGCGGATGCCCGCCTGCTCGCCCTCTTGGATGTCGAGCAAGGTCACCTCGAAGCCGTGGCGCTCGCCCCAGCGCTGATACATGCGCAGGAGCATCTCGGCCCAGTGCTGGCTGTCGACGCCGCCGGCGCCCGCGTTGACCGAGACCAGCGCGTTGCTGCGGTCGTAGGGACCGCCGAGCATGCGCCGGAACTCGAGCTTGGCGACCAACGCGTCGGCCTTCTCGAGGATCGCCCACGCTTCGAGGATGCTGCTCTCGTCGCTCTCCTCGCGGCCGAGCTCGTAGAGCTCGCGGCCGTCGTCGAGCGCCCGCATGGCCTCGTCGATCTGGTCGATCAGCTTCTTGGTCTCGGCCTGGTCGCGCAGGACTTTTTGCGCGCGATCGTTGTCGGCCCAGAACGCCGGGTCGGCGGTCGCCTCTTCGTACTCTTCTAGTCGCTCACGCTTGCCATCGTAGTCAAAGATGCCTCCGCAGCTCGCCGATGCGGTCATCGAGGCGAGCCACGAGATCCATCACCTTCGCATGCTCGGGGAGATTCAGATTGGCGGACATGGCGTCGTTCCTGTGCCCTCGGCCGCGGCGGCCGACGTGGGCAGCGGAGCGCAAAGCTAGGCGACGATCAGACCTCGATCAAGCGAAGCTGACGACGACTGCCCCCCGGATCCGGCGCGATTGGATACAGGCCGGTGAAGCACGCAGAGCAATACCGACCCTCAGGGCCCGCCTGATCGTTCTGGACCGCTTGCAGGAGGCCCTCCGGGCTCAGGTAGCCGAGCGAGTCGGCCTCGATGAAGCGAGCGGTCTCGTCGGGGCTGTGACTGGAGGCGATCAGCTCGGCGCGGGTCGGCGTGTCGATGCCGTAGTAACAAGGGCCCGTGACCGGCGGCGAGGAGATCCGCACGTGGACCTCCTTGGCTCCGGCGGCGCGGATCATCTTCACGATCTTGCGCGAGGTCGTGCCGCGGACGATCGAGTCGTCGACGACCACGACCCGCTTGCCCTCGAGGATCTGCGGGACCGCGTTGAGCTTGAGCTTGACCCCGAAGTGGCGGATCGAGTCCTTGGGCTCGATGAAGGTGCGGCCGATGTAGTGGTTGCGAATCAGCCCCATCTCGAACGGGATCCCGCTCTGCTTGGCGTAGCCCATCGCCGGGACCACGCCCGAGTCGGGCACCGGGATGACCACGTCGGCGTCGGCCGGCTGCTCGCGGGCGAGCTGGCGCCCCATCGCCACGCGGGCCTCGTAGACCGAGACATCGTCGAGCACGCTGTCGGGTCGGGCGAAGTAGACGTGCTCGAACACGCAGAAGCGGCGCGCCTGCGGCTTCATCCGGATGCTCCGCAAGCCCTCGCCGTCGATGATCAGGATCTCGCCGGGATCGATGTCGCGGACCCGCTCGGCGTCGATCAGATCGAAGGCGCAGGTCTCGGACGCGACCACCCAGGCGGTCTTGCCGTAGCGCGAGTGGGGGTGCTCGCCGCGGACACGGCCGAGGATCAGCGGGCGAAAGCCGTGCGGGTCACGGGCGGCGACCAAGCGCTCGCCAGCGGTCAGCACCAGGCTGTAGGCGCCACGGACCCGCGAGAGCGCTGCGTAGAGATCGTCGACCCAGTCGCGCTCGTGGCTGCGCGCCATCAGCTGCAGGATCACCTCGGTGTCCGAGTTGGTGTAGAAGATCGAGCCCTCGTTCTCGAGCTCGTCGCGCAGCTTGTCGGCGTTGACGAGGTTGCCGTTGTGGCCGATCGCAACCGAGGCGCTGCGGTACTCGACGGTCAGCGGCTGAATGTTCTTGGGCAGCGATCCGCCGGCCGTGGTGTAGCGGACGTGACCGATCGCGATGCGCCCCGGCAAGTGGCCGAGCCGCTGCTGATCGAACACCTCGGCGACGTGGCCCATCTGCCGGACCGCGTGCAGGGTGCCGCGGTCGTTGCTGACCACCCCCGCCGACTCCTGGCCGCGGTGCTGCAGCGCGTGCAGTCCGAGGTAGGCGAGGTTCGCCGCCTCGGGATGGTTGAAGACTCCGAAGACCCCGCACATGCGCGAGACTTATACATCGGCGCTCGGACCCGCCGAACGGGCTCGGACGGGCTGAGGCCGTGCAGGCAAGCACGTTCGCGTTTCGTCGGTGCTGGCGTGACGATTCGCATCGACGTGCCTTCGACGCACGTGCCGAGGCGACACGAAGCGCGGCCGGCGGGGGGAGAGGCGTCGTGCACGGGCGGCTCTACGCCAAGCAAGTCGGTATCGAAGGCTTGTCGAGAAATGACCAAGCAAAAGCTGATCGACGACCTTCGCAATCATTGACCTGATCGTTCGGCTCGAGCTGTCCGGCCCGAGCTGTCCGTGCACGATGCCTCTCTCCCCGAGCCAAGCCCCCCCTTTGGGGGGCCAGCAAGCGGCTGCGAACCCGAAACCAGCCCACCGAGGTCGCGGCGCGACCTCGCGGTCGCGCAGCGACCGTGCGTGGCAGAGTGCACGCCGCCTGCGGGGGGTAAAAGCTGGTACGCGTCGTGCTGCGAGGGCTCGGGCATGAAGCCCCAGCAACAACGAGCGCCACGAGAGCCAGAGCCGCCCTTCCCTGCCCAGCACCAGCCCAAGCCCGGATTCGAGCACGCCCTGGATCCGGCCCCGCGCTGGCGGGCGCCGCACTATCGCGCGGCCAACAAGCTCGAGGGCAAGGTCGCGTTGATCACTGGCGGAGATTCGGGGATCGGGCGCGCGGTCGCTTGGCTGTTCGCGCGCGAGGGAGCCGACGTGGCGATCGCCTGCCTGCCCGAGGAGCGCGAGGACGCCGAGACGGTCCGCACCGCGATCGTCGACGAGGCGGGTCGGCGCGCCCTGATCCTCTACGGCGATGTGCGCGACCCCGGCTTTGCCCACGAGGCCGTGACGCGGACGCTCGCGGAGCTGGGTCGGCTGGACATCCTGGTCAACAACGCCGCGTTCCAGCAGCACCGCGCCGACGTCGATCAGCTCTCGATCGAGCAGTGGAAGCGGACCTTCGATACCAACATCCACGGCTACTTCTACCTGGTCAAAGAGGCGCTGCCGCACCTGCCGAAGGGCGGCTCGATCATCAACACCGGCTCGATCAACGGCTTGCGCGGCAGCCCCGAGCTGCTCGACTACTCGGCGACCAAGGGCGCGATCCATGCGTTCACCAAGGCGCTCGCGCAGCAGCTCGTCGATCGAGAGATCCGGGTCAACTGCGTGTCCCCGGGGCCGGTATGGACGCCGCTCAATCCGGCCGACCAGGACGCGGAGGACATCGTCGAGTTCGGCGCATCGACACCGATGGGCCGACCGGCGCAGCCCGAGGAGATCGCGCCTGCCTATGTATACTTCGCGTCGAACGCCGACTCGAGCTACGTGACCGGCGAGATCCTCACCCTGCTCGGCGGCGAAATGCGGGCTGCCTAAGCCCCCCCGCAGGCATCCTGCACTCTGCCACGCACGGCCGCGTCGCGGCCGCGACGTCGCTTTGCGACGTCGGTGGGCTGGCTTCGGGTTCGCATGCGTCCGTTTGGCCCCCAGTGGGGGGCTTGGTTCGTTCACTGGAGAGCGCGTCGAGGGTTGGACAGATACCCAGCGCGATCGGTCGGTGGGCTGGTTTCTCAGCCCAACAAGGCCGCCCGGAGGCGCTCGACGGGTGGCCGCAGATCCGGAACGAAGGCGCGACCAGTCAGCCGCTCGTAGGTCTCGATGTAGCGCTGCGCGGCCTCGATCCGGATCGCGTCGCTGAGCTTGGGCGGCGTGCCCTCCCCGGAGAAGCCCTGCGCGACTAGCCACGTGCGCAGGAACTCCTTGTCGAGCGCACGCGGGCTGCGACCCTCGGCCATCGCCTGGTCGTAGTCGTCGGCGTACCAGTAGCGCGAGCTGTCGG
>CBFGLP010001187.1:0-1991 GCA_965649595.1 uncultured Myxococcales bacterium
CGCACACCGGGAAGGTCCTTCACACGACCACCGCGGACCAGCACGATGCTGTGGTCCTGCAGGTTGTGCCCTTCGCCCGGGATGTAGCTGGTGACCTCGATCTGGTTGGTCAACCGCACGCGGGCGACCTTGCGAAGCGCCGAGTTGGGCTTCTTGGGGGTCGAGGTGTAGACGCGAACGCACACGCCGCGGCGCTGGGGGCAGCCCTTGAGCGCAGGGGCCGTCTCTTTCTTCGGCTGCTTTTCGCGTCCCTTGCGGACGAGCTGCTGAATGGTCGGCATCAGAGAAGACTCGGGTCGTGGTCTCAGCCGCGGGCGGCTGACTCGGAAGTCCGTTGGCCGTCCGTTGGGTCGGCTAGACGAACGTAGACAGCCGCGGCAGGCCGCGGCGATGGGAGGCGGAGTCTACAGAAGTTCGATGGGCGATCAAGGGGGGCCGGGCCGGCGTTTTGGCGATTGATGGGGGGTTTCGCACGGTTTTGCCCCTCTCGATGACGATCCACAGATCGCTTCGGCGGGCGACGCGGCCTACGCTCGCGTCATGTACGTACGATTTTCCTGGGTCCCGCGAGGCCTTTGCCTCACGTTGACCCTCCTCTCGCTCTCCACGACCGCGTGCGCCTTGTTCGGGGTGGGCACCTCCGACACCACCTCGGCCCAGCAAGCCGACAGCCAAGCCCAGCTGCGCGCCCAACTCGAGAGCTATCGGACACAGGCTCAGACCGGCGACGCCAACGCCGTGCTCGCGTTCGCAGCGGTCCTCGCCGGGGCACAGAGCAACGAGCAAGCCAAGGCCGCCTACGGCGAGCTCGACTGGACGGCGATGAACACCGAGGCCGAGGCGCTGCTCGACCAGCTCGCGGCCTCGGGCGATCCCAACGCGGAGCTGCAGAGCGTGGCGATGAAGGCCGAGCTGATGCTCGTGACCGGACGAGCCGAGGCCGCGCTCGCAACCTATCAGGGCCTGCACGAGCGCAGCCCGAGCTTCAACTCCGCGCTTGGTCTGTTGATCGCTCACCAGCGCACCGGCGTGGCGATGAGCGATGCGCCGGGCTTCTGTGCCAGCAACCGCTCGCTCGCGCTCGGTGCCGAGCAGACCTACCAGTACATGCAGGCATGCGCTGCCCTCAACCCGAGCAGCTCGCTCGCCGAGAGTCTGCCCTGGGCGAGCCAGACCGATCTCGATCTCTACGCCCGCGTCGACGCCGAAGTGCAGGCCGAGCAAGCTCGCCAACAAGCCGAGTGGGAGGCCCAGCAGCAAGCCGAGCGCGAGGCCAACGAGCGCGCGATGGCGGATGCGCGAGCCGCATCGTCCACGCCCTCGAGTAGCTCGTCGAGCTCGAGCGCGCCCGCGGGCCCGACCGTAGTCTACGTCACGCTGCGCAATACCTGCCCTTCGAAGGTCAATCTCTTCTTGGGTGACACGCCCAAATTCGGCAGCGGGACCTATACGAGCATCGGGGCCAACACCTCGACCGGCATGTCGTTCAAGGAGGGCGACATGATTTGGATCGTCGACGACTCGCAAAACGGGATCTCGTCGACCACGGTCTCGGCGAACGCTCGGACGGTGGAGATCACCAAGAGCTGCACGGGGATGACGAGCCGCTAAACATAATCAGATTGAGGCGAGCTCAATCTGACCATGTTTAGCTGCTGGTTTTCATGGAGGCCATTCGGCTGGCCTCCCCCGCCTGTCCGACTGACTGATTGTTCGGCCGCTCCGCGGCCTTTGCCATTCGAGGTCTACATGGAGGCCATTCGGCTGGCCTCCCAATTGCCTAAATGAAAGAGGCCTCCTTCCCGCAGGAAGGAGGCCTCTTTCATTGGACCGCGGTGCCCGTCAGTCGAGCGACACGAGGTCCCGATCGGTCGCCCGCCGCACCGAGGGCTCGCCGTGCTCGGCGGTCCGATCGTCGGTCTCCATGTGCAGCCGCTCGTAGACCGACAGACCAGTACCAGCCGGGATCAGCCGGCCCATGATCACGTTCT
>CBFGLP010001188.1:0-5787 GCA_965649595.1 uncultured Myxococcales bacterium
GATCCAGGCGCGCGAGTCGGCGCTAACGACCTCCTACCTGGCATACGCGCCGATCCGCTCCTGGGAGTTCTTCAACTACTACAGCTTCCCCTACCCAGCCGCCGAAGACGGCACGCTCGCGCTGACGACCGAGCTGCGCGCCATGGAGGGCGTGGAGGGCCGCTACCAGCTGCAGCTCGCGGTCTCCAGCGAGGAGATGACCGCGGACGAGCGCCCGCCGATGAACGTGACGCTGGTGCTCGACACCTCCGGCTCGATGGCGGGTCCGCCGATCGAGCTGCTCAAGCAGACCTGCCGGGAGATCGCGGCAAGCCTGCGCGAAGGCGACAAGGTCTCGATGGTCGAGTGGGACACCGAGAACGTCTGGACGCTGGCCGGCTACGAGGTCAGCGGGCCCAATGACGGCACGCTGCTGGAGAAGATCAACGAGCTCGAGTCGGGCGGCGGCACGGATCTCTACGGTGGCTTGAGCTCGGGCTACGAGCTGGCCCAAGCGTCGTGGGACGTGAACGCGATCAACCGCTTGGTCTTGATCAGCGACGGCGGCGCGAACGTAGGCATCACCGACATCGACCTGATCGCCGAGAACGCCGAGTACGGCGGCTCCGATGGCATCTACCTGGTCGGCGTCGGCGTCGGCGAGGACTTTTACAACGACAACCTGATGGACGCGGTCACCGACGCAGGCAAGGGCGCGTCGGTGTTCATCCCCAACACCGCCGAGGCCGCGAAGCTGTTCGGCGCCGACTTCATCAACACGATGGCGATCGCCGAGCGCAACGTGCAAGTCGAGCTGACCATGCCGCCAGGGTTCGAGATCGTCGAGTTCAGCGGCGAGGAGTTCAGCGGCGTCCCCGAGGAGGTCGAGCCCCAGCACATCGCGCCCAACGACGCGATGGTCTTCCACCAGCAAGTCGAGACCTGCGCGCCCGAGCTGATCGACGAGGCGGCGGAGATCAAGGTCGTGGTCACCTGGCAGGATCGCTCGACCTTCGAGCAGCGCTCGCTCGAGCAGACCTACAGCTTCGGCGAGCTGCTGGCCGCCGACGCCACGCTGCTGAGCAAGGGCGCCGCGGTGTTCGCCTATGCGCAGGGGCTGCGGGAGCTCAAGACGAGCGGGCAAGCTACCTCGCTCGAGGCCGCGAGCACGGCCGTGGCCGCGGCTCGGGAGCTGATGCCCGACGACGCCGACCTGATCGAGATCGAGTCCGTGCTCCAGGCGCTCGGCAGCCCGTGAGCGGCTGAACGAGTTCCACCGGCCGCCGTGGTGAGTCCGCTCGCGTGGGCGAGGGTCACGCCTCACCCACGCGAGAGTACCTGGACCTCGACAAAGGGTCGGGACTTCCGCCACCTTGAGGGCACATGTGGCCTGCAAGCTCTCGGACTCGTCGGACCTGCGTCGTCGCGCTGCTCGGCCTCGCGGCAGCGTGTAGCAGCGGAGATACGAACGATGCCGGGACCTCGTTCTTCGGGACCTTCGGGGAAGGCGACGAGACCCTCGGCGACTCGGACGAGAGCGTCGGCGACGGCGACACCAATGACACGAACGAGACCAACGACGCCAACGACACGAGCGACGACAGCAACGACCCCTGCGAAGGCGCGCTCCCCTGCGAGGACGCGACCGGCGACATCCCGATCACCGGAGGCGCGGGGGCCAGCATCGCGCCGCTGCCGATGGCAGACGAGAGCCCGTGGTCGATAGTCGGCGGGACCCCGATCACGGGCACCGAAGCGAGCGAGAACCTCCCGGGCACCGAGACCAACGACACGATCGACGGGCTGGGCGGCAACGACAACATCGACGGCCTCGGTGGCGACGATCTCATCCGGGGCGGCAACAACAACGACGTGCTCGACGGCGGCGAGGGCATGGATCGGATCGAAGGCGGCAGCGGCCTCGACACGCTCGAGGGCGTCGGCGGCAACGACCTGCTGCTCGGCAACGCCGGTGACGACACGCTGCGCGGCGGCCCTGGCCTCGACCTCCTGCTCGGCAACGAGCAAAACGACGACCTCTTCGGCGACGACGACGACGACAAGCTGTTCGGCGGCGACGGAGCCGACATGCTCGACGGCGGGATCGGCAACGAGCAGCTCTGGGGCGAGCCCGGCGACGACGAGCTGATCGGCAGCTATGGAAACGACATTCTGGTCGGCGGGGCGGGCAATGACATCCTGCGCGGCGGCTCCGAAGACGACGTCTACATCTGGCGCGCCGGCGACGGTGAGGACACGATCGATGGCGACGACTTTGGCGTCGACACGCTGTGGATCGGTGGCTACGCGACGAGCGATCTGACGCCGCTGCGGGCCGGGGATGACTACGTGCTCGTGCTCCCCGAAGGCCAGGTCCGAATCGTCGGTTTCTACTCTGGCGACAATCAGATCGAGTCGATTCAGACAGAGCTGTGAGCCAGGTTTTCGCGGGGCGAGCGCATCGCCCCCGCAAGTCCTTTGCTGGAGGGTCGAATCGCGTGTTCGAAAGGCCATATTTGCCCTGACACGAAATATCAAACCTGCCTGAACGACCCCAGGGGCCCCTCCAAGGGATTGATAGCCTGTTTTGCGCCCTGTTAAAAGCGTGTCGCTCAATCCCCCGTAGGCTCGATTGGTGGCACTGGCAAACCAGGTCCTCGCCCAAATTGACCGCTTCAACACCTGGCTCAAAGCGCCCGAAGATGGCGCTGGCCTCGCCGCGTTCCGCATCTCGTTCGGCCTAGCCATGGCTTGGGACGCGGCGCGCTTCCTGAACAAGGGCTGGGTAGCGTCGCACTATATCGAGCCGGATTTCCTGTTCAAATACCCCGGTTTCGAGTGGGTAACGCCCCTGCCCGAGCCCGGCATGACCGCGGTCTACGTGGGCATGATCATATCCAGCTTGCTCATTGCCCTCGGCGCCTTTTATCGAGCGGCGATCACATATTACTTCGTCGCCCACACTTACACGTTCCTGCTCGCGGCGGAGCACTACCTCAACCATCACTACTTGATCTCGCTGGTCGCCTTCCTGCTGCTGTGGATGCCGGCCAACCGCTGCCTGTCGATCGACGCCTGGGGCCGGGACGACATGCGAGCGTTGGCGACGCCACGCTGGTGTCGCTTCACCCTCGAGGCTCAGCTCGCCATCGTCTACATGTTCGGGGCGGTCGCCAAGCTCAACTCCGATTGGCTCAATGGGGTCCCGATCGCACAATGGCTGCAGAATTCGGCAGACCGCAACCCCTGGGGCGCCGAGCTGATCGGATCGCCAGCGATGGTCCCCGTGGTCCTCTGGGGTGGTATCTTGTTCGACTTCCTGATCGTGCCCGCGCTCTTGTGGCGACCGACACGAGCGCTGGCGGTCGGAGCATCGGTCGCCTTTCACCTGACCAACGCGACGCTGTTCGACATCGGCGTGTTTCCCTGGATGATGGTCGGAGCGACCACGCTCTTCTTCGAGCCCGATTGGCCTCGCCGCGTCCCGGGCTTACGCAGCCTGGTGAGCGGCTGGGTTGCTCCGATGACGCCGCCGCCCTCCCCGATTCGTGCGGTGTGGGTGCCGGTTTGCCTGTGGCTGGCGGTTCAGATCGCAATGCCGCTGCGCCATCACCTCTATCCCGGCGACGTCGCGTGGACCGAGGAAGGGCATAACTACTCGTGGCGGATGAAGCTCCGCTCGAAGCGAGGAAAGGTATCCTTCCGAGTGCGCGACCCCCAGACGAACGAGGAGTGGAGGATCTATCCCGCGCACGAGCTCAACGGCCGTCAGCTGCGAAAGATGGCTGGCAAGCCAGAGCTGATCCTCCAGTATGCCCACCACCTCGCCGACGTCGAGCGCGAGCACCTGGGGCGCCCGGTCGAGGTCAGGGCCGACGCGTTCGTATCGTTGAATTATCGCAAGCCGCAGCGCTTGATCGACCCGGACCGTGATCTCGCAGCAGAGCGAGCGTCGTTGCGCCCCTATGACTGGATCCTGCCCTTCACGCGGACCAAGGTGCGGCTCGAAGAGCCGCACCCTCGACAGCGCGACTAGATCGGCTGTGGCTCGATCCGAGCCGGCGAGAGCACGCCGGCCTGATGCGCGTCACAGCCGGACGGCGTCTCCCCACGCAGGAATTGGCCGATCAAGGCCGCAGCGTCGACCTCGAGCTGCAGCGTGGAGTCAGGACCTGCGACCACGCCGGCGGTGCTGCCATCGAACACGCGACACGCAGGCATGCCCGCACCCGGCCGCCAGATCGCTATCAACCCCTTGGAGCTGTGGCTCAGGGTCGAGATATCCACGCGAGCGTCCACCCGCAGCGCCGCGGGGCTCGCTAGCACGAGCTGCAGCGAGGCCCCGTCAACGAGCCGGTGCAAGCTCGCGCCCTGTTCGTCGATCTCGATGAACGCTCCCGCCGAGCCAGCGATCGGGTGCAGCGACCAGACCCGGCCGCCCTCGCTGGGCCGCAGCGCGCGAGGCTGGGTCGCCCCGGGCTCGAGCACGTCGATCGATCCCTCGGCTTGCCCGATCACCAAGGTCGAGGTCGCCTCGGCGGCCCCGCTCGCGGGCAACCACGCCAGCGCGGTCACGGGCCCCGAGGTCTCGATCGCGCTCAGCTCACCCTCGCGCGGGTGTAAGCGCTCGAGCGTGCCGCCGCCGATCGGGACGACCGTCGCGAGCGTGCCCTCGTTGGCGATCGCGGCGACCATCTCGCTGGGGGGCAGGCCTTCGCGCTCGACGACCACGGGCTGCAGCTCGGCGCGGCGATCGTAGATCTCCCGTCGGGTGGGCGAGACGACGGCGAGCCAGTGATCGTCCTGCGAGAGCAGCGGGAGGCCGCGGCTCTGCAGCGGCTGCGCCTGCCACTCGGGAGCGGCGAACATCCGCATCAGGCTGCCGAGGTCGCCCGCGAACAGCTCCTTACCGGCGCCGCTCAGCGCCAACACGACGCCCGAGGAGGTCGTGGTTCGCTCGAGCACCATCGCCCCCGCGGTGGGGTCGGCGATGGTCAGGTCGTAGCGGCGCAGCTCACCGAGGCCCTGCGCGCCGAAGCTCCACAGGCTCGTGATCAGCGAGCTGCCGAGGTCGTCGATCGCCAGCTCGACGGGGAACATCGGCGGCGGTACGGGCTCGTCGGGCTTCAGCGGATCGGGCTCGGGCGGCGGGATCATCACGACCAGCCGCGTGGTCCCTGCCGCCAGGTCCCAGACGATCATTCGCACCTGCGGCTCGAGGCTGGCGCTGACCAAGAGCGGCCGGCCAGGCGCCGCGCCGCTCAGCTCGATCGGCTCGGCGGCGGGCAGCCAGGTGATCGGAGCGGCCGCGTCGTGGCGGCCGACAGCGATCTGTCCGAGCCCGTCGCCGATCGCCCAGAACCGGCGCTCGACCGCCAGCTCGCGCGCCGTGCCGAGCGGCAGCGCGTCGAACCAGGGCAAGAGCACGCCCATCGGCACCGGCTCACCGCCTCCGGAGCCCGGGAGCACCGCGAGGTCGGCGAGCCCGAGCACAGGGTGCTCGGGCAAGGGCAAGCTGTCCTCACCGGGCGCCAGCGCCACGCGCTGCGGCAGCACTGCGACCTGCACCCGATCGCCGAGGCTGCGAGCGGTCACGCGGGTCTGCTCGGGCGAATTGATCTCGCGGTAGATCAGCAGGCCCTCGAGCGGCAGAGCGATGTCGGCATCGATCCCCCGACTCGGCTCGATCGTCACGCTCCACAGCACCGCCCCGGACGGCTTGCCTTCGGCGTCGGGTGCAGGCACGCCCACGACCTCGACCAGATCCGCTGCGGCGCCCGGATATTGAAACGCGGCGTAGGCCCGCGC
>CBFGLP010001189.1:0-2124 GCA_965649595.1 uncultured Myxococcales bacterium
GCCCCCTCGGGATCGGCGACCAGCACCGGCATGCTCGCGCGCAGCTCGGCCAAGCGATCCTCGACGAAGGGTCGAAAGCGGTCGTGGAGCTCGAGCCGTGGGACCACGCAGTCGCGCGCCTGCTCGAGGCCCAGCACGAGCTGACGGTGCAGCGCGGCGGGCTCGAGCGCCGACGACTGCCAATAGCTCTTCTCGGTCCGGCGAGCATGAAAGAACAAGAAGCGCTTGATGCCGAGCGCGGTGCCGTGCTGCAGCACCTTCTCCAGGGTCGGCGGCCGCGGCAACGCGACGGCGAGGATCACCTTCGAGGGCGGCGGCGGTAGCTCGCCGAGGCGCACGCGCAGCAGCAGGTGCTCGCGGTCGATCGCCAGCACCTCGCCCTCGCCGAGGTTGGCCGGCGCGGGCTGATCATCGTGGGGCACGAGCAGGCCCACACGCACGTGGTCGCCGACGGCCAGCTGAAGGTGCTTGCGGGCGTGCTCGAGCCGGCGATCGACGAGCCGGACCTGATCGGGCGCGATGAAGTCCGCGGGCTCGAGGGAGATCAGGTTCATGGGCGGCGTAGGGTATCCTGCGCGGAACCAAGCATGACCAGCGCGCGCTCGGAGTTCGTCGGGGAGTCGCTGTTCGAGATCATCGAGCACATACGAGCGCGTCTGTGTGCGGGTGAGCGCGTGGTGACGATCCGCGTGCTCGACCCCGATCTCGGCCGTGGGCTGTTCCCGGGCGAGCGAGTCGAGCACGTGGGCCGCTGGTATGTGCACCGGCCCTTCCGCGTATGGGTCGACCTGGCCGAGCGGATCGGGATGCGCCTGCTGACGCCGCACAGCGCGGGAGGCGGGCTGATAGAGCTGCGCTTCGAGGTGCTCCAGCCCTCGCGCGGTTGGCAGACCGGGAGCTTCGAGCATCGCGAGCGCTATGGCGTCGAGAGCGGGTTCGGCCGCATCTCCAAGCTCGAGGATCCGGGCCTGATCCTCGACGTCGATGACGCGCTGCGCCAGATCTCGCTCGAGCCCGACGCGAGGATCCTCGATCTTGGCGTGAACACGGGCGACGAGCTGACGCTGCTGACCACGCTGCGACCCGAGCTGCGCGGGCGCGCGAGCTTCGTGGGGATCGATCACAGCCCCTCCGCCATCGCCGAGGCGCGCCGCCGCTTTCCTGCGGAGAACTATCGATTCATCGAAGCAGACATCAATCATTTGGATCGGCTCGACATCGGGACATTCGACTTGATCGTATCGATCGCCACCTTGCAGAGCCCGGGCGTCGACGATCGTGAGCTGCTGCGTCACCTGGTCCAGCGGCGCTTGACAGCGAAAGGGGCGCTGCTGCTGGGTATCCCCAATTGTTGCTACGTCGACGGCGAACAGGTCCACGGCGCGCGCATGAAGAACTTCAGCGAGCCCGAGCTCTCGCTGGTGATCAAGGACATCGCGTTCTTCAAGCGCTATTTGCAGCAACACAAACGACAGGTCCGGGTCACGGGCAGGAATTACCTGATCGTGACCGCGGTGCCCTGTTGACGTGAAATCAGCCAGTCAGCTCGCGCCCGTGCCGGAGCACCGCGTCGAGCACCCGATCGAGGTCCGCCCGCCGTCGCCGGTGGTTGACCAGCGCCAGCCGCAAGGCGAACTTGCCCGCGAGCGTCGTGCTGGAAAACACCGCCTCGCCCGACTCCTGCACCCGCAGCATGATCTCGCGGTTGATCGCGTCGAGGTCCGCGTCGTCGCCCCGACAATAACGAAAGCACACGATGTTCAGCTCGACCGGCGCGAGCAAATCGAGCTCGGGCTCGCGCTCGACTCGTTCGCCCAACAAGCGCGCGTGCTCGACGTCCTGCTCGATCTGCCGCGCGAACGCATCGACCCCGCTCGCCTCGAGCGACATCCACACTTTCAAGGCACGAAAGCTGCGGCTCATGTCGATGCCGCGATCCGCGAAGGGCAAGCCGCCCGCGATCACCCCACGATCGAACACGGTCAGATAGCTGGCCGTGCTGGCAAAGGTGTCGAGCAGCCGCTGGCCCTCGCGTACGAGCACGCAGGCGACGTCGAAGGGCTGGTACATCCACTTGTGGAGATCGAAGGCCAACGAGTCGGCGCGCTCGATCCCCCGCACGCG
>CBFGLP010001190.1:0-11865 GCA_965649595.1 uncultured Myxococcales bacterium
CTTGAAGTCGCGGTGCACGAACCCGCGCGCGTGCGCGGCCGAGAGGCCCCGGCCGGCCTGGCAGAGCACGTCGAGCACCTCTCGCCAGCCACGCCGCCGCGCCTGCAGCCACGCCCGCAGCGACACGCCGTCGATCAGCTCCATCGCGACGAAGATCTGCTCGTCGGTAGCCCGGCGAGCGGGCGAGCCCACGGGACCCACGCCGACGGTCCCGACGTCGTGCACGGCCACGACGTTGGGGTGCGAGAGCTTGGCCATCGCCTGAGCCTCGCGGAGCAGCCGGATCCGAACCCTGTCGGCGCTGCCCGAGCCCCTCGAGGGCCCCGGCCGCACGAGCTTGATCGCAACCTTGCGATCGAGCTGCGGATCATAAGCTGCGTAGACTACGCCCATCCCGCCGGTGCCGAGGCACTCGAGCACCAGATATCGACCCAGCGTCGTGCCCTTGGCGATCAGCGAGCTCGGTTGCTCGCCAGGCCACGAGGGCTCACTGTCCCTCGTGTCCTCGCCAGCGAGGGTCTCGACGTCGCCGCTGATGGCGTCGCCGCTCATCGTCCCGATGGTACTCGACCGCTGTGCTCACGCAGCGATGAAGCCATGAGCCACACGACGATCCCCGAGCTGCCGGCGTGCCCCGAGCACGACCTCGACGCCCTGACCGAGCTGTGCATCGGCCGACGCATCGTCGCGCTCACCGGCGCCGGCTGCAGCACCGAGTCGGGCATCCCCGACTATCGAGGCGAGGGCACACGCGCGCGCGCTCGCAACCCGCTCCGCTTCGACGCCTACGTGCACGACGCCAGCGCTCGCACCCGCTACTGGACCCGCGCGCTGATCGGCTGGCCCAAGCTGGCGAGCGCCCTACCCAACCCCGCGCATCACAGCCTCGCCGCGCTCGAGCGCGCGGGCATCCTGCACGGCTTGATCACCCAGAACGTCGACCGCCTGCATCAGGCCGCGGGCAGCCGCGAGGTGGTCGAGCTCCACGGTGCACTGGCCGAGGTCCGCTGCCTGAGCTGCGGAGAGATCGAGGATCGCCACGCCTTGCAGGGCCGCTTGCTCACCTGCAACCCGGCTTGGGCCAACGCCGACGCGAGCATGGCCCCCGACGGCGACGCCGACTTCGAGCCCCGGCCAGGAGCCGACCAAGCGATCGCGTTCGTCCCCTGCGACTGCCTGCGCTGCGGCGGCCTGCTCAAGCCCAACGTGGTGTTCTTTGGCGAGGCGGTGCCGCTGCCGGTGGTCACTCGTGCGAGCGCGCTGGTCGATGCGGCCGAGCTGCTCTTGGTGCTCGGCTCGTCGCTGGCCGTGTTCTCCGGCCTGCGCTTCGTCAAGCGAGCGGCCGAGGCCGGGATCCCGATCGCGATCGTCAACGTCGGCCCGACCCGCGGGGATGGCTTGGCCAAGCTCAAGATCGACGCGCGGGTCGGCGAGCTGCTCCCGCGCCTGGCCGCGCGGCTCGTCGCGCGACGTCAGGTCTGAAAGCGCATCGCCTGCGCGCGGGAGATCTCCTCCCCATTCAGGAAGAAGCGCGGCGACGAGCTCAAGAGCAGGTGCACGCGGCGACGAAGCGGGAGATCGCGAAACTCCGCGAAGCTGAACCGCTGCTCCTTTTCACCCGAACCGAACACGATTAGATCGAAGGTCGCCTCTTCGAGGAAGTGGCCCCCCGGCCGCAGGGTTGGTTGCTCGCCAGCGATCATTGTCCCAACACGTCCTGCTTGGTCGAACCGACCAGTGACATCACCTCGTCGCTCAGCTCGTCCGGGACCCCGAGCTCGCGGAGGGTCGCCCGGAGGTGGCCGGAGATCGCCGCAAAGTGGCGCTCTCCGAGCCCGCGCTCGTGCAAGCGGGCGTGAGCGGCCCGGAGCTCGCGTCCGGTGTACTGGTGAGGCCCGCCGAACACCATCGTCATGAACGCGATCTGCTTGTCGATCTGCTTGTCGATCTCGAGCCCAGCAAAGAAGGGTGCGAGCGCCTCGTCGGCCATGACGCGCTCGTAGAACATCCCGACCGTGGCCGTGATTGCGTCCTCGCCACCGAGTCGTTCGTAGAGGGTGGGTTGGGTTGCGTCGGCCACGTAGCGATCCTTTGCTAACGGAAACACTCTACTCCCACGTCGCGAGAATATCCATCATCGCAGATTGCGCGATGACGATCGAATGCAGATCCGCCACTCCAGGGTTCGCTAGTCCGAGCGAGACCGCCCGCATCCAAGTATCATTGAATGTGGGCTTTGGCTCAGGGCGAAATGCCACAATGCAAAGGGCCGCACATGCGGCCCCTTTTCAGCCCCCCGTGGCTGTCGACTCTTCATAGCCAGCGAAATCGCTGGTCCGAAGATCAGCTTTGCGACGGGAAGATGCCCTCGAGCGCGATGACGAAGTTGATGACCAAGTATGGCGACATGATCGAGAAGGGCTCGTTATTGCCCGCCGGCCCGATCGAGGCGAACGCCATGTTCCGGTTGACGCCAGCGTTGCTATAGACATAGGGCGGCCGCGTGCTCGTGTCCGACGAGGTCACGACCGCGAGCACGCCGTCGTTGGGATCGATGGAGTTGGCCGGGCTCTCGCTCGCGCTCAAGCCGTGGTTGTGCTGCGCGAGGTTGTTGACGGTCAGCGTGACGCTCTCGGAGCCGCTCACCTCACCTTGCGTGCGGGGGGTCAAGCCTGGCCCCGTACCGAAGTGCATCGGGACGCGGCCGCGGAGATCGGGCAGCGCGAAGGTCTGGATGCCGTCGCCACCATAGGTCGTGCCGAGGATCGAGAACAGTGGGCCGTTCTTCGAGATCAACAGCAATTGTCCGTCACAGAGCGCCCAGCCGCGCGGGGCAAAATTGCCGGCGAACATCATGATCTGGCCGATGAAGGGTTCCATCTGTCGGTATCCTCGACTCTCGTCTTCGCGTTGGAGAACGAGCGGTCCTGAGCGCAGCGCATGCTCGAATGCGAGTCTCGACACGCATCTGTGTTTCCACCGAGCGACTCCACGCAGCGCTCGACCGGATGCCTCGCTACGTCGCTCGGCCACGTCGACATCGACGTCCGCGTCGGGCATCGACACGAGCCCGATCGGCCCGGCGATCCTGGTGCTCGGGCGCGAACCCCAGCCGCGAGCCTCCGTCGAGGCCCGCGACCCCACCCCTCAGACAGGCCGTCAAACGCCCCCTTTGCGCGAGCGGAACTGCCGCCGTCGTCAGCCGGCCCCGGACCGTGATTCACTCGAACCCACCACCATGCGTACCACCTCGACGCTCGCTACCTTGGTATCCATGTTGGCCTCGATCGGCTGCCAGCCGCAAGAGAGCCCCTTCCTCGTCGAGGAGCCCGAGGAGTGCTCGGTCGACACCCAAAAGACCTGGGTGCTCGACGTGATGCACGAGTTCTACCTCTGGAACGCCGAGCTCCCGAGCGCGGTCGACATCAGCGCCTACGAGACCCCGGAGGAGCTGCTCGAGTCGCTCCGCCAGGATCCCGATCGCTGGACCCGGGTCGCCGACAAGGTCAAGTCCGACGCGCTCTTCATGGAAGGCAAGTTCGTCGGGCTCGGCTACAAGACCGAGCGGCTCGAGGACGACTCGATCCGCATCTCGTTCGTCAGCGACAACTCGCCGGCGTCGGCGGCAGGGATCGTTCGCGGAGACAAGATCGTCGCCGTCCAGGGCGTGACCGTCGAGCAGCTCGACGAGACCGGCTGGGGCGACGTCTACGGCGAGGACGAGCCCGGCGTCGAGGTCGAGCTGACGGTCGAGAAGCTCGCGAGCGGCGCGCAAGAGACCCACGTGCTGACCAAGGTGTGGATCGACATCGTCAGCGTGCCGGTCGTCGAGGTGCTCGACGGCCCCAACGGCGAGAAGATCGGCTACTTCGTGATGGACAAGTTCGTCGAGACGACCAAGGCCGAGCTCTCGACCGCGTTCGAGCAGTTCGAGGCCGCGGGCATCGATCAGCTGGTCGTCGACATGCGCTACAACGGCGGCGGCCTGATCAGCGTGGCCGAGATGGCCGTCAATTTGATGGTCGGAGCCGGTCACGACGGCGAGACCGCGTATCGATTCGAGTACAACGACAACCTCAGCAGCGAGAACTACTCGACCGAGGTCAACTCGATCGACCACTCGCTCGACCTGCACGAGATCGTGTTCCTGACCAGCTCGCGGACCCGCTCCGCCAGCGAGCTGGTCATCAACGCGCTGTTCCCCTACGCCGAGGTCACGCTGGTCGGCGGCGACACGGGCGGCAAGCCGGTCGGCAGCAAGGGCTTCGATTTTTGCGAGAAGGTGCTGTTCCCGATCACCTTCCGGCTGGTCAACGCCGCGGGCAAGACCGACTACTTCGAGGGGCTGCCGGCCTCGTGTCTGGCCGAGGACGATCTCTTCCACCAGCTCGGTGATCCGAGCGAGTCGATGCTGGCAGCTGCGCTGGAACACCTCGGGACCGGGACCTGCGCGCAGCCGCTGCCGCCTCCGGACGCTCGCGGTGGCGGACGCGTGGACTCGATCGGTGAGGTGATCCTACCCAACCCGCAAGAGCGCTACGACATCGACTCGTGGTGATGCCTCGGCGAGGGCGGTCGAGGCGGGTCAGCCCTCGGTGACCGCCTCGATCAGATCCTCGACCTCGAGCGGCTTCTCGAGGAATCGATCGACCAAGCCCGGATCGAGAAAGTGCGAGAGATCCGAGTACGAGCTGCCCGACAGCAAGATCCGCTCGATGTGTGGGTAGCGGTCGCGGACCTGTCGGAGCAACCATGCGCCGTTGGGTCCGACCATGTTGAAGTCGACCACGACGGCGTCGAAGTGCTTGCTGCCGAGCACCTGGATGGCAGCCTCGGCCCCGAGGGCGACCTTGACGTCCGCGTAGTCCTGCAACAGCCGCATGAACGACCGCAGCACGTCCGGATCGTCGTCGACCACCAGCACTTCCTTGCGTCCGTCTTTCACCGTGGTTCCTCGTCGAGCTCGCGTGCTCGGACTGCGAGTATATAGCAGCGCCTCGATGAATCCCACACCGCCAGCATCGAGCCCGGGCTCGAGCCTAGCCACCGACCGGGGTGGGGCCCGGATCGGTGCCCGACGGTGGCTGCGGATCATTGCCAAGCTGGCAGCGCTCGCGGTCGGAGCGGGCGTGCTCGCGCTCTTGCTCGGTGTCGCGCTCGTGGCCTGGCTTGGCCGAGGTGCCGACGCAATCGACCCCGAGCAGCTCCGCGACTATCACCCCGCGCAAGTCTCCCGGGTGCTCGCGCGCGACGGAACATTGATTGGCGAGCTGGTGTTCAAAGAGCGTCGCACGGTCGTCGCCTGGGAGGCCCTACCCGAGCACGTCGTCCATGCCTTCTTGGCAGCCGAGGACGCCGACTTCTTCGAGCACCATGGCCTCGACTGGCTGGCCATCGCGCGGGCGCTGCTCACCAACGCGATCCATGGCGAGGCGCGACAAGGCGCGTCGACGATCACCCAACAGGTAATCAAGAACACGCTACTGGGGCCCGATCGCACGCTCGAGCGCAAGAGTCAGGAGCTGATCTTGGCCGGTCGCGTCGAGGCGGTGCTGAGCAAGCAGGAGATCTTCGAGATCTACGTCAACGAGGTCTACTTCGGCGAAGGACGCTACGGGGTCGAAGAGGCCGCCCGCTACTACTGCGGCAAGTCGATCGCGGAGGTCGATCTCGCCGAGGCCGCGATGCTCGCCGTGCTGCCCCGCTCGCCTGGGCGCGTCACTCCCTATCGCGACGCGGCGCTGCTCGAGCGACGACAAGAGCAGGTGCTCGAGCGGATGGTCGCGCTCGGGTACGCCGACTCTGACCAAGCCGCGGCCGCCCGCGAGGCCGGGCTGCCCGCGTTGCCCCGCGACGCCGAGCGTGAGCGCCAGGCGATCGGCGAGGCCGACGAGTTCGTCGAGCTGGCCCGACGCGAGCTGGTTCGTCGCCACGGCGAGGACCAGCTCGCTCAGCTCGGCGCGACGGTTCGGACCAGCGTCGATCTCGACGTCCAGCGAGCGGCCCGGGCCGGCGCGCTCGAGCAGCTCGCAGCGCTCGAGGCCCGGCATGGCTATGGAGCGCACGCGCGTCCGCTCGCGGCCAAGGCTCGTCGGCGGCTCGACGCTCGCGCCCCCGCGCGGCTGCGGGTGGATGAGCGTCACACGGTGGTCGTCACCGCCGTCCAGGGATCGAGCGCGGCCGCCCAGCTCGGACCGCATCACGTCGAGGTCGAGCTACCGCCGGATGCCACCCCGGAGCGCTTCCCGATCGGCTCGGCGATCAGCGTGCGGATCACTCGGGCAGCCCAGGGCGCCGCGCCGGCCTATGCGAGGCTCGAGCCCGGGCCCGAGGTCGCGCTCGCCCTCGCCGACGTCCGCTCCGGCGAGCTGGTCGCCTTGCTCGGTGGTCGAGCGTTCCGTCGCGGCGAGTTCGAGCGCAGCCACGAGGCTCGCCGCCAACCGGGCAGCACCTTCAAGCCGATCGTGTATGGGGCCGCGCTCGCGTCCGGTCGCTTCACCCCGGCCTCGCGCGGACGCGGCGGACCCCAGGGCGAGCCCATGCGCCTGCGCGAGGCGCTGGCCCAGTCGGACAACGCGGTCGCCCTGGCCCTGCAGCGCGAGGTCGGTGTCGCGGTCGTCCACTCGTTCGCGCGCGAGCTCGGGCTCGAGCGGCCGCTCGGCGACCAGCCCTCGCTCGCGCTCGGGACCAGCGAGCTCAGCCCGATCGAGCTGCTGACCGCCTACCTGACCCTCGCTCGCTCCGGCCTCGGCGTCGAGCCGAGCGCGGTGCTCGATATCGAGGTTCCACCGGACCTGCAGGGCCGCTCGCCCGAGCCGAGCGCCGCTCCTCGACCCACGCGACGCTTCGAGACCGACGCCCGGGTTGCCGCGCTCACGACCAGCATGCTGCGCAGCGTCGTCGACGAAGGGACCGCCCGCCTCGCCCAGCAGCTCGAGCGCCCGGTCGCGGGCAAGACCGGCACCACCAACGACGCGCGCGACGTGTGGTTCGCCGGCTACACGCCCGACCACGCCGCGGTCGTGTGGGTCGGCTTCGACGACGCTCGCAGCCTCGGCACGCAGGAGAGCGGCAGCAACGTCGCGCTGCCGATCTGGCTCGCGGCCATGCGCGAGGCCGAGGCCGACCTTCCCGCACGGGAGTTCGACGAGGTGCCGGGGCTCGAGCGCGTGGTGATCGATCGCGAGACCGCGGCTCCAGCCTGCCGCGAGCGCAGCGAGTGGCTGCGGCCCGAGCGATGCGAGCGGGGGATCTTCTGGGACTCGTGCACGCCCGCCCAGTGGGTCGCGCACGCGCCCTTCTTGCAGTGCAGTGACCCGGCGCGTTGGCTCGACGAGCTGTTCTTGGCTGGCACCGCGCCGACCCGCACGAGCCCCGACCAGCCCTTCGGTGAGCCCCCGAGCGAGCCGGATCCGCACGAGCGCAGCGGACCACCGCCGCAGGTCAGCGAGGTCGAGGTCGTCGAGCTGAGCTTGTTCGCCGACACGCTCACGCCCGAGCAGCGCGAGCCCGTGGTCCGGGCGCTCGCACGCGTGCAGGCGCGCGTGAATCAGACCTGGCAGGCCGCGCTGATCGCCGCTCGACGCGAGCGCGTCGAGTGGGGCCAGCCGCCGCCAAGCGTCGGCTCGCGGGTCCGGCTCGCACTGCGGCTGAGCTCCGACGCGCGCCTGGTCCACTCGCGCGTGCTCGCGTCGAGCGGCGACGAGCGGCTCGACGCCTGGGCAGACGCGGCCCTGAGGGCTGCCTCGACCGGCGGGCTGTCGCTACCCACAGTGATGCTCGAGCCGAGCGAACGCGAGGCCGAGCTCGTCGTCGAGCTGGTCGTCGGTGAAGCCGCTCAGCTCTGAGGCTCTTCGTCGCGCACCGACGCGAGCTCGATCGTCCGATCCCGCAGCATCCCGACCTTGTAGAGCGTGTGCGCCAGCATCTGCGGGCACTCGTGCACGCGCACCCGCCCGTGCCTCGCAACCAGCTCGCGCAGGCGATCGACCCACACGGTCACCGCCACGCCAGCGCCCGGATCGTCGCGGTCGAATTCGACCTCAGCGAGATCCAGCTCCCACGCCTCGCTCATGCCCGTCCGTACACCGGCACCACGGCCCCGCGCGCGCACGCGTTGCTCGGGCTCGCGAGCTGCACGATCAGCTCCGCCAGCTCGCTCGGCTTCGGCCACTTCGAGTGATCTGCCTTGGGCACCGCCGCGCGGTTGGCCGGCGTGTCGATCACCGATGGCGCGATCGCGTTCACCCAGATCCGCTCGCTCGCCAGCTCCTCCGCGAGCGAGACCGTGAGCGAGACGACGCCCGCCTTCGAGGTCGTGTAGGCGAGCATCCCCGCCGTAGGCACGAGCGCCGGACGGGCCGCGACGTTCACGATCCGTCCGCCGCCCTCGCCTTCACGCGCACGGATCCGCGCGACCGCCTCGCGACAGCACAAGAAGCACGACACGAAGTTCATCCGCCACAGCCGCTCGAGCTCCGCCAGCGAGGTCTCGGAGATCGGCATCATCGCAAAGCCTCCCGCGATGTGGATCGATCCCCACAGCGAGGGGACGCCTGCGTAGTAGGCAACCACCTGCGCCTCGCTCGAGAGATCGACGCCGTGCGTGAGCTTCACCCGCTCGTGATCCGCGAAGGCGAAGCCCGCAGGCGTCTGCGACTCGAGCACCGGGACGTGCACGCGGGCCCCCTCGCGCAGCAACACCTCCACGACGGCGGTCCCCAGCGCTCCCGTGCCGCCGGTCACCACGAAGGTCCGATCCCCCATGCTCATCGGCAGGAGCTTAGCGGCCTCCTAGAGGATGTTTGCCTGCATCCCAGCACGTATCTCGGCCCACGCTCATGAGCCTGCCCAAATCGCTCGCGGCGCGTCCGCGCATTTTCCAAGCTGCTCGTCACCGCGTAAGCGCTCGTCGAGGTTTCTGACATCCGCTTGAGAATCCGCGCCAGTCGTGGAATTGTGGGAGTTGTGGCGCGTGTCATCCTCCTCCCATCGCTTGGCTTCATCGGCCTCACCAGTGTGTTGGCCCTCACGCTCTCGCCTCTGACTGGCTGCACCGACGACAGCACCACGCCGGACGACACAGCCGACGACGTGATGGACGAGGGTGAGGACGAAGGCGAGATGGAGGAGCTCGGCCCGCTCGCCCGCGGCATCGACATCCTCGAGGTCGAGGCCAACCAGGGGACCGCGGTCTTGATCGGTCAGAACGGCGAGTGGGTCGGCGCCGAGGGTCGCAACGCGTACATGATCCGCGACCGCGACACGCTGATCCGCCTGCAGCACCATGTCCACGAGGGCTGGATCCCGCGCGAGATCGTCGGCGTGCTGCGCATCTACGATCCCAGCGGCGCCGAGATGGCTGTCCGAACCCGCCGCTTCGTCGTCGAGGGCGACTCGGATCCCAAGAACCTCAACACCGAGTTCTACTTCTCGGTCGTCGCCGCCGAGGCGCAGCCGGGCGTCCGCTACCAGGTCGAGCTGCACGAGGTCAGCGACGAGGTCGACACCGGCGCGCTGACCGAAGGTGTGGTCGTCACGCCGCCGCAGCACGAGCAGATCGGCTACGAGCAGACCCCGCTCGAGATGCGGGTCGTGCTGGTCCCGATCAACTACACGTACATCGACCCGCCGACGCTGGTCGAGTTCACCGAGGCCGACCTCGAGTTCGTGGCCGACGACCTGCTGCAGACCAACCCGCTGCAGACCGTCACGCTGACCGTCCACGAGCCCTACACCTACAGTCAGCAGATCACCAACCTCGGTCAGCTGCTGAGCCCGATGATGTCGCTGCGCTCGCAGGATGGTGCGGCGCCCAATGAGTACTACCACGCGCTCGTCGACGTCCGCGGGCCCTCGGTCAACATGGTCGCGGGCATCGCTCAGCTGACCGGCGACAGCAAGTCCGAGGCGCAGAGCCGCGTGGCGGCGACGGTGTGGTTCAAGACCAACCCCGAGATCCCGCCAGGTGGCAGCTCGGGCACGATCGTGCATGAGGTCGGCCACAACCAGGGCCTCTCGCACGTCTACTGCCCCGCCGCCGCGACCCCGGCCGCGGGCCCCGATCCCAGCTACCCGCACGAGGACGGCAAGATCGGCGTGTTCGGGTTCGGCATCCGCAGCTTCCGGCTCTACACGCCGACCGCCGCGCACGACTACATGACCTACTGCGGCAACGCCTGGGTGTCCGACTGGACGTGGAACAAGACCTATAAGCGGATTCAGACGCTGACCTCGTGGGACTACGAGGGCGCCGCCGGGACCTCGTCCGCCGCGACCGAGCCGCTCTTGGTCGGCACGCTGTTCCCCGACGGCAGCGAGCAGTGGTGGGCGATGGTCGGTCCGGCGCCAACCCCCGAGCAGCGCGGCGAGCAGCGCGTCCACATGATCGGCCAGGGGGGACAAACCCTCGACTGGCAGTACGCCGCCGTGTCCACGCTCAGCGATGGCGAGACCCAGATGATCGTCGCGCCGCTGACGGTGCCCTTCGAAGAGCTCGACGGAATCGCCCGCATCGACTGGCGCGGCGACATCCACGAGGTCGAGCGTAGCGCCATCCACGTCGGCCATGGGGTCGAGCTCGAGGTCGCTCTCAACCCCTGATCGATCCCACACCGCGTCATTGAATCGAGAGGGATTCCTACAATCGGCTCCAACAGCAAGTCCGCAATCAGCCCCCGTGGGGATGACGAAGACAAGTTGCAACGTAGGAATCCCTCACATTCGTCGAATCCCAGCCTTCAGCTTGCCCCACCCCCTCCGCAGCCCTATGTTCGAATTCAACATGCCCCGCGTCGCGCTGCTGTTCCCCCTGGTTGCGCTCCCCCTCGTGCTGAGCGCCTGCGAGATCGACGAATCCTCGCCCAACGATGACGACATCGGCGACGCTGACGGCGACGACAGCTCCGCCGATACCGACGACCAGCAGGCCAACTGGGTGCCTGCGCGCGGCATCGGCATCGTCGAGGTCGAGGCCAACCAGGGCACGCGCGTGCCGATCGGCGGGCCCGAGGGCGCGTGGGTCGACGGCAGCGGCCGCAACACCTTCCTGACCGGCGAGCGCGACACGCTCATCCGCGTGCACTGGGACGTTGCCGAGGGCTGGGTCCCCAAGGACGTCGAGGCCCGCCTGACGATCGAGATCCCCGGCGTCGCCGAGCCGGTCGTGTTGAAGCAGACCGTGCTCGTCGAGGACGACTCGACCCCAACCGCGCTCAGCCGCACCTTCTACTTCGGCCTGATCGCGGCCGAGGGCCACACGGTCCCCGGCACGCAGTACCAGATCGAGCTGTTCGAGAAGGACACCGACCAGCAGGCTGACCTGCCCGAGCTCGCTCGGGTCACGCCCGAGAGTGGCCCCGAGCTGATCGGCTTCGAGACCGCGCCGATGGAGATCCGCATCCGCCTGGTCCCGATCCACTACACCGGCGAGGGCAAGGACCTGCGGCCCGACCTCAGCGACGAGAACGTAGCGATCCTGATCAACGCGCTCTACGAGCAGAACCCGGTCCAAGAGATCATCTACGACATCCGTGGCGAGGTCGGCTACGGCCAGACCATGCAGAACCTCGGCGCTCTGCTCCCGCTGATGGCTCAGGCCAAGCAGTCGGACGGCGCGCCGGCCAACGTCTACTACCACGCGATAGCCAACATCGGCTGCCCGGTGGTCGGCTGCGGCAACGCGGGCGTCGCCGGCATCGCGCAGCTCGCCGGCGACACCAAGTCCGACTCGCTGATGCGGGTCGGCGCGACCGTGTTCCACAACGTCGCGGCGTCAGCCGACACCTTCGTGCACGAGGTCGGCCACAACCAGGGCTTCCAGCACGTCGCCTGCCCCAACGCCGACGCGGCCGGGCCCGACCCCAC
>CBFGLP010001191.1:0-2378 GCA_965649595.1 uncultured Myxococcales bacterium
TCGCCGCGCTCGGCCGGGGTGCAGTCGGCGTCGCAGGTCGGCGTGGCCATGCCGTCGTCGCAGGCTTCAGGGGCGCTCTCGATGCCGTCGCCGCAGGTGCAGTCGGCGCAGGTCGTGTCCTCGTTCGACTCCTGACAGACACCGTCGCCGCAGTGGGGGGCTGTGCCCGTGCAGGCGGTGTTGCAGGCGACCTGGTCGGGGGTGTCGTCGTAGGCGTCGGAGTTGTCGACGCCGTCGTCGCAGGTCTCACCGGCGGCAGGGTTGAGGAGGCCATCCCCGCACGCCACGGGGGTGCAGTCGGCGTCGCAGGTCAGCGTGTTGCCGCCCGCGTCGCACGTCTCCGTCGCCTGCATCGCCTTGTCCCCGCACCACTCGGGGTACGTGGCGTTGCAGGTGGCGTTGCAGTGCTTCTCGCCGGTGTACTCGTCGGAGTTGCACACGCCGGCGCCGCAGTCGTCGCCGTCGTCGCAGGTCTCGCCGGGGTCGACGACCGCGTTGCCACACAGGCCCGGGCCGGTGGTCGCGGTCTCGGTGCTGGTCTCGGTGGTCGTGTCCGTCGTCGAATCGGTCGTGGTACTCGGCTCGGCGGGGGCCCAGCACACCGCGGTGATGCATTTGCCCGGGATGTCGGCGCAACCCACTGGACCTGGGAGGACGGCGGAGAGAACGATGACTGAGAGCGCGGCCCGTCCGGAGGCGAACATCGGGCCCGAGCTTATCGAACGAGGCGCTATCGTGCAAGACTCGCTCGGGGCCGAACGACGTTCCGCGGCATCTCTCGGGACCTCGAAAGGCCCGTGTCGGGCAGCCTGCCGGAACAGATCGCCGGGCCCCGGACCTGAGCCTCAGGTTCGCGCTTCGTAGCGATCGCGCAGAGCCAAAACTTGGTGGGCCTCGCGCTGAGTGGAGCGATGGACGCATGATCTCGGAGCTCGGCGCTCCTCCCACGCCGACCGCCATGGGAGGAGCGCCGAGAGTGTGCCGTGCGCAGGGAGTTGCTCGTCTGCTTGTCTGGGTGGATGTCGCTCTGACCGACGGCCAGATTCGCTGCCGCCATCATGCCTGCCCAAGCACCGCCTTGAACAGGCGCTCGATGTAACCGGACTCGCTCTGAAATACGACGTGATTCTCGATTGACTTCGCCAGATCCTGGAACTCGACCGGAGCCTGCAAGCGAGGGGTTACGGAGACGAGCCAAGAGTCGAGATGCACGCCGAGGACTGGATTCCGAGCCTCGATTTCCCGGAGGGTGGCCCACAGCCTAAGCTTGGACCACCCCTTCAGGTCAGCGATTCGACCTAGACCCTTCGGGTCGACGAATACCAGCCACTGCGTGTCATCGCGGACGATCCAGAGCATGAAATCTGGATAAAATCCGCCAATCTCAAAGAATCCGAGCCCCTTGCGACTCTCATTGCGTAGGAGGAACACCTCGGTGTTGGCGAGAAGCGTATACCCAGATTCGAGCCACGCCTGAAGGTCCTTGACGAAGTGGTACTCGCCCTCGTTGAGCGCGGTGGGCCGGGTGACGACCCGCAGGGCCTGCTTACCCCCCTTTGGCAAGTGGAGCAACGGGTTGTAGAGGTGCTGCTTGGAGCCGAGCGATACCATCAGTCCTGGATACAGGTCGTCAAACTGGCGCTTCCTGACCTTCTCGGCCAGGGCCGAAACCCACTTGACCAGGTTCTCACCGGTACCCGCCTCGTCGGGGTCGATGAGCACCTCATACTCGGACGGGAAGTACTGGGCTCGCTCGGCCTTCGAGAGATCGCGGAGCCAGATCACCTTCGCGTTCAACGTCTGATAGCGCTGCCGACGCTGCCGGTAGAATGCGTCGGCGTAGGCACAGAGCAGCTCCGACGCCATCTGCTGCCACAACTCCAGGTGCTCCAGCGACGCAACCTCGAGCAGGCGGGCAGGCGCTTGTAGCTCGTACCACCCCTCGGCGTCGAGGATGTGTTTCGTCAGAAGCTCCTCGCTACCATCAGCCTTCATGACCGTGCGCGGGAGCGCGAGGTTCGTCCAGCCGCGCAGGTTCTTGAGTCGAATCAGGTCCGAGTAGAGGCGCCTGTGGTTGACAAACGCGAACGCCGGGACGGGCCCGAGAGTGGAGTGTCGGGCGGCACCCAGCACCGCAATCTTTGCAGCACCTGGATCCTCGCGGAACTGCACCCTTGGGTATGCGTCGAGGAAGACGCGTCCCACCTTCGGGTCGATCTCGAGCACGGGGCGTTCCGCTGACGCCGCGTACTCGACCTTGGGCATCTGTACGACCCGTAGGTGTGGGAGCGGGTCCATTTCGACAGTCGGGAGCGTTACCGTGAGCGGCTCTTCGCTTTCTTCGTCTCCGGCTCCATCCGCGCGCAGCTCCTCCTCGC
>CBFGLP010001192.1:0-9645 GCA_965649595.1 uncultured Myxococcales bacterium
TTGGGCACGAGATCGATCAGCACGCGCAGGCCGACGTCGTGCAGGCGCCCGACCAACGCGTCGAGCTCCTCGAGCCGCATGGTCGGATCCATCGCGTAGTCCGGGCACGCGTCGTAGTAATCGCGGATCGCGTAGAACGACCCGGCCCGCCCCTTGACCACGTCGGGGTCGTCGGCGGGCATGCCATAGCCGCCGTAGTTGGTCAGCGTGGCCTGGCGCAGCACCCCGGTCAGCCACACGTGCGTGATGCCCAGCTCGACCAGCTCGGCGATCGCTACCTCGTCGATGTCGGCGAACTTTCCTACGCCGTTCTCGGCCAGTGAGCCGTTGGTGTGGCGCGTCTGGTTGGTGTTGCCGAAGTGGCGGATGACGAGCTGATAGATCACCGGCCGCTCGCCGAGGTCGCCGTCGCCGTCACCAGTGTCGGTGTCGGTATCGGTGTCCGTCTCGGTCGTGTCGGTCGCGTCGGTGCTGTCGCTCGAATCATTCGACTCGCTCGACTCGCTGTCGGTGTCCGAGCTGTCCGCGTCCGTGTCGGTGTCCTGCGGAAAGCCAGTGGTCGGGATCTCGTCGTCGTTGCTGGCCTCGTCCTCGAAGCCGGTCAGCAGGCCATCGTCGTCGCCGCTGCTGTCGGAGCAGGCGAGCGAGGCCAGGGCGATCCACGCACAAAAAATGACGGGCCGACGCATGTCGGCCCAATGTTATCTCGCTCGACCCCGACCGGGTCGACGAAGGCGATTCAGTTGCCGGCGAGCGGCTCGTAGGCCTGAGCCAGGTACTCGCGGAGCATCCGATCGCTGTCGAACACGACCGGGATCGAGCGCATCGAGGCCCGCATGCGCTCGAGCCAGCGCGTCGGCAGCCCAGCCTCGTTGCGCTCGAAGAACGAGGGCAGCACGTCCTGGTCCAGCAGGCCATAGAGCGCCGCCGCGTCGGCGGCGTCCTGCTCGACCTGCTCGGGGTACTCGCGTGGACCGATCGTCCAGCCGTTGGTCCCGTCGGCGCCCTCGATCCACCAACCGTCGGCGATCGAGAGGTTGATCGCTCCGTTGGCGGCGGCCTTCATGCCCGAGGTGCCGCTGGCCTCCAAGCCGCGGATCGGGTTGTTGAGCCACACGTCGACGCCCTCGAGCAGCATGCGAGCGACGTCGATCTCGTAGTTGGGCA
Organism: uncultured Myxococcales bacterium; assembly: GCA_965649595.1. GTDB lineage: Bacteria > Myxococcota_A > Polyangia > Nannocystales > Nannocystaceae > Plesiocystis. The sequence continues at coordinate 1,168 of CBFGLP010001192.1, forward strand.
CGAACAGGATCCGACCCAGGAAGCGCTCGTCACGGCAGACGGCCGTAACCTCGCGAATCAGCGCCTGCCCGGGCTTGTCGGCCGGATGGGCCTTGCCCGCGAACACGATCCGGAGCGGGCGCGCGGGATCGTTGACGAGCTCGGCGAGGCGGTCGAGATCGTGGAAGAGCAGGCTCGCGCGCTTGTAGCTGGCGAACCGGCGGGCAAAGCCGATCCACAGCGCGTCGGGGTTGTCGGCAGGCAAGCCGCGCGCGCGCAGGGACTCGACTAGACCCGCGCGGCCCTTCGCGCGCAGCTGCCAGAGCGCGGCGTCGGAGACCCCGTCGATGCGCTGGGAGAAGTCTTCGCCGCGGACCCGCGCGTGCTCGCTGACGCCGAGCAGCTCGACGACCGCGGGCGAGGTCCACGTCGGCAGGTGCACCCCGTTGGTGATGCCCTCGATCGGGATCTCGTGCGTCTCGGCGCCGCCGTAGGCCGGCTTGAGCAGCTCGCGCGAGACCTCGGCGTGCAGCCGACTGACGCCGTTGACGTAGTCGGAGAAGCGCAGCGCCAGGTAGGTCATGTTGAACAGCTCCTCGCCGCTCGCCTGACCGAGCGCGATCAGCTGCTCGAGCTCGATGCCGAGCCAGGTCGGCGCGTGGGCGAAGTGCCGCTCGAACAGGGCGAGATCGAAGCGATCGTGACCAGCGGGCACCGGCGTGTGTGTGGTGAACACGGTGGTCGCCGCGACGCGATCTTGGGCCTGCTCGAAGGGCACGCCCGCGGCCCGCAGCCGCGCGACCCGAGCGAGGGTCACGAACGCCGCGTGGCCCTCGTTGAGATGGAACACGCTCGGCTGGATCCCCAGCGCGTGCATGAGCAGCTCGCCACCGATGCCGAGCACGATCTCTTGCAAGATCCGCGGCTCCGGGGCCGAGGGGTACAGGCGTCGGGTGATTCGGCGATCGTCGGGGTCGTTGCCCTCGCGATCGCTGTCGAGCAAGTACAGGCGCACGCGGCCGACCGGGAGCAGCCACGCGCCGAGCCGGATCGTGCGGTCGGGCAGCGGGACCTCGACCTCGACCTCGCGGCCTTGCTCGTCGGTTACGCGAGTGACCGACAAGCTGTCGGGATCGAGGGGGACCTCGACGACCTGCTGCTCGCCTTTGTCGTCGAGCGTCTGCATGAAGAAGCCGCCGCGGTAGAACAGGCCGATCGCGACGAGCGGGACCCCGAGGTCGCTGGCCGACTTGAGGTGGTCGCCAGCGAGGATGCCGAGCCCACCGCTGTAGATCCGCATCGACTCGTGGATGCCGTACTCGGCGCAGAAGTAGGCGACCGGACGATCGGGGCCGAGGTTGTGCAGCGGCACGTCACCCTCGCGTGGGGTCGCAAGGAGCCGCTCGGCGATCGCCGAGGCGCGCGCGACGAACTCGTGATCGGTAGCCAGCGCAGCGAACCGCTCGGGGGCGGTCTGGCGCAGCGCGAGCACGGGGTTGTGGCCAGCGGCGTCCCAGGCGATCGGGTCGATCGAGCGCAGGAGGGCGATCGCCTCGTGGTCCCAGCACCAGGCATAGCCAGCGGCGATCCGTGCGAGCGGGCGCAAAGAGGACGGCAGGTCGGGGAGCTTCACCGCCGCGGAGGATCACCCGCGCTCGATGATCCCGCAAGCGTGCACGCTCACTCGACAGGCTCGAAGCAAGCGATCGTTGTCTCGATCCGAAAGGTCGAGTCGGTCGAGCGGCGCTCGGCGTGAAAGATGTCCATCGCGTACGACTGGCCCGGCGCGAGTCCGAGCGCATCGATGTCGGCGGTGCCCGCCTGCGCGGGATGCAAGCCGCCGAGATCGATCACCAGCTGGCCGTCGACGAACAGCCACAGGTCGTCGTCGCCGATGAAGGTGAACGACTGACCGGGCTGGTACTCGAACTCGATGTGGATCTCGGTCGTGAACAGGAAGTTGTGCAGGTTGCCCTGCGCGTCGGTCAGGCCCTCGTCGCCGAAGCCCATACCATCGATCGGGAAGAAGGTCTGATCATCGAACACCAGCACGCCATCTTGGCCCTCGGGCGCGAGCGTCAGCTCGATCATGAAGCTCTGGTTGACGCCCGCGACGTCGTTGTACCACTGGTTGAAATTCTCGGCGGTCGTCATCTGCGGCGGATCACCGACGTTGCCGGAGAACACCGGCTTCTGATCAGGGCCGAGCGTGGGCTGGACCAGGCCGGGGGTAGCGACGTCGGCGCTGAAGTCCTGAAAGTCGGGGTGGTCTTGCTTGAAGTCGCGGATGGTCGCTTGGATCGTCGCGCACTCGGGATCGCTGGTGTCGCCGGTCGTCGGGTTGTCGTCGCTCTCGTTGCCTTGATCGAGCTTGGGTCCGGTGCCCTCGCTCGACTCGTCGGTGGTCTCGTCGTCGTCGGGATCCTCGTCCGCTTCGTCGAGGCTCGAGAGGGTCGATTGGGTGGTCGCGCCGTCGGCGGAGCCGCGGTAGCCACCACATCCGACGAGCGCCAGCGCCAGCGCGAGCGACATCCTGCGCATGCTCGGGATCGTGCGCCCGACCGCTGGTCGTGGGCAAGCCCGGATCGTTATCGTGAGCGCCGTGAGCCTCTCGTCCGAGCGCGAAGCCGGAGTCTTGCTGCCGCTGCCTGCCCTGCCCGGACCCGGACGAGTCGGCGAGCTCGGAGCGGGGGCGCGACGCTTCATCGATCTGCTGGCAGAGGCCGGCGTGCGCTGGTGGCAGATCCTCCCGCTCGGTCCGACCAGCGCGACCCGAGGGCACTCGCCCTACAGCGCGCTCTCGGCCTTCGCCTTGGATCCGCTCTTCATCGCGCTCGACGAGCTGGTCGATCAGGGGCTGCTCGACCGCGCTCGGGTGCACGCGCGAACGCAAGCGAGCCCGAGCACAGGTCGAATCGACTACGCCGGAGCGTGGGCCGACAAGCAGGCGTGGATCGAAGCGGCCGCGCGAGCGCGAGCCCGCGAGGATCGAGCCGGCATCGAGCGCTTCGCCGACACGCACGCGTGGGTGCACGACTGGGCCCGCTTCGTGGTGCTCGGGCGGGTGCACGGCGAGCGCTGGCAGAGCTGGCCGACACCGCTGCGGCAGCGTGACGCGCTCGCGCTCGCCCAGGTCGATCGGGATCACGCGGCCGCGATCGAGGAGGTGATCGCGGTCCAGCTGATCGCCCACGAGCAGTGGGCCCGCTTGCGCGCGCACGCGAGCGCTCGGGGGGTGCGGCTGTTCGGGGATCTGCCGATCTACGTCGTGGCCGAGAGCGCGGACGTGTGGGCCCGACGCGACGGCTTCTCGCTCGATCACGACGCAGAGCCGCGCTTCGAGAGCGGCGTGCCGCCCGACGACTTCAGCGCGGATGGCCAGCGCTGGGAGAGCCCGGTCTATGACTGGCAGGCGATGGCGGCGGACGACTTCTCGTGGTGGCGCGAGCGGCTGGCCTGCGAGGCGTCGCGGCTGGATCTGCTCCGCCTCGATCACTTCCGCGGGTTCGCGGCGTACTGGCAGATCCCCCGCGGCGCCTCGGCCAAGGCTGGCGAGTGGATCCCGGGACCGGGCATGCGCTTGTTCGAGCGAGTGTTCGAGCAGATCGATCCGAGCTTCTTCGTCGCGGAGGACCTCGGGATCATCGACGAGCCGGTCCGCGAGCTGCTCGCGGCCACGGGGCTACCGGGCATGCGGGTGCTGCAGTTCGGGTTCGGCGGCGGCGTCGAGCACCAGGTCGAGCAGCACCCAGAGCGCTGCGTCGCGTACACGGGCACGCACGACAACGACACGCTGCGGGGCTGGTGGAAGGGGCTCGACGCACGGACGTGCGCGCGGGTGCTCGACTACGTCGGGCGGCATCAGGACCCTCCGCAGGCGCTGCTCGAGCGCTTGCTCGGGTCGAGGGCGAGGCTAGCGATCGTGCCGCTGCAGGACCTGCTCGGGCTCGGGAGCGAGGCGCGGATCAACACGCCGGGGCGAGCGAAGGGCAACTGGTGCTGGCGGGCCCGGGAGGATCAGCTCGACGTGGAGTTGATCGAGCGGACGTCTGTGCTGCTACGGGCGGCGGGTCGACTCCGCTGACCTGCGCCAACTCGACATGTTCAGGCGTATTTGCGCGCGAACTGGAGCCTCGCCTCACTCTCATCGACGCGCTGAGTCAGCTCGTCGACGAGCTTCTCCGCCCACACTCGCACGGCAGGAATGCGACTCGTCGACCAAGTCTTGGCGTGCTCGAGCTGGCACCGCTCAAACGCGCTCGTACCACCGACGACGGCCACCGGACTCGAAAGCACACGATCGCGAAGCTGCTCGGCCACGGCCCCTTCAGAACCGAAGCGTTCGAGCATCGTCTCGGCTACGATCGAAAGTCGCTCATTGTAGGGGTTGACTAGCATGGCGACGGCTCGCCCCCGCTCCGGAGCCTCACCAACCCAGTCGAGAACCTCTGCGCCATCGAGGTAGCCCAGCAAATCGACGTGTGCGAGATGATAGGCGAAGCCTTCCCCTTCAGGGCCAAGCAGCGAGTCCCGAAGCCCACGCCAGAGCGCCGACCCGAAGCCGTCGGCGAGCAGCTCGCTGACGCCCTGCTCGGCGAGCTCGAGGCTGCGGGTCTCGACGCGCAGCAGAACGATCAATTGTTCGACGACCACTTCGACGCGACCGATACGGGCAAGCAGCTTCGCAGCTTGCACCCAAGGCCACTGGGCGACCATCGGTACTCGCTCCGACGTGGTCTGGACCAGAAAGCCTTCCAGCAAGCCAAGCGTCCGCCGCCGGAGACCATCATTCAAGCGGACCCCATCGAGGAGATGGAGGCTCATCTCCAATCCCTCTACCGGAACCCGTCGCGTATCGTGCAGCATCTGCAACAATGCCACGGCTTGCTCCGGATCGGAGCTGACGATCCAGTGGTGTTCGACGAACGAACGAATGATATCCGGGCGAGCGGCCCCGCCGCGAACGAGCTCTGTAAGCAGGATGAAACGGTGGGTGGAAGGATTGCTCCACGCCAGTGCGGTCGCGGCGATGCACATGAGCTCATTTCGGCTATTCGCACCGATCCAAGCGTCCGCACCCTCCGCATCGACTCGCCCCCACCCAACCACGTATGCCGCGAGCAGGCGCTCGTCCGTGGTGGCCCGGGCGTGAGCCTCCAAGCGCGACAGAATGCTTTGGTCAGCATCCACCTGCCCCAGCGCGATCATGAAATACCAAGCCCGCAGGGCCGCCTTCGAGCTGAGCCAGAGCAGCGCCTCGGACATGACGCTTGGGTCCGCCAGCAGCTCGAGCGCGAGGGACCGATCGTGCTCCGCTGCGACCTCGAGATTGCGTCGACGATCGCTCGCGTCCCAAGGCTCGGGCTGCCACGTTGCAACTCGAGCCACGAGCCGACTCAGCACATCCCGCGGCTGGAGGGCTCCTTCGAGTCGCTCGAGGGCGTCCGCCATTTCTGGCCACCTTTCGAGGGAATCCTGATGGGCGCGCCGAGCATGGTAGACCGCCTCGGAAAGTTGCTGGCGTTGCTCGGGTGTCCATTGACCCACTGAGTCGGTCAAGCGCTCGACATGTCGCGGCCGCACTCCGATCCCCTCTCGCAGGCGCTTGACTATTGCAGCCCGTGATAGCTTGGCTACCTCGATCGAGGGATCTGCACCGAGGTCGAGCGCGAGATCCCAGAGTTGACCTTTTCCCTCGCTGAACTGTGCCGCCGACATCGTCGGCCACCGACCGTCACGAGTGTCTGGCTCGAAATAGATCGGCCCAATATCCTCGCGGCCAAGCAGCCGCTCGAGCGTCTCGGCGGCCATTACACGCTCGTTCACATCGGAGGATCGAGCGTGGTTTTGGAACAGCTCGAAGCGAAGCAACCAGGGTTGATGGGTGGTGCTCATTGCCACCAGCCATAGGCTCGCCCACCTGTCCCTCACGAAAGAATGACGGCTCTGATCAATTCGGGCGACCCGAAACAGCATCCGCTCCGCAGCATGGAATGCCGCAAAGTCGACCTTGCGGCGGGTGATGTGCGCGAGCGCTCCAGCCAAGCTCTGAGAGGCAGAGTCGAGCAACTCGGTGATGAGCTGGTTCGACAAGGTGGTCAGCGCTCGCACCGCTCCGACAGGATCTTCCTCGCTCGCCCACGCTGCGCGGCCCCACACAAAGCTCTTTAGCCCAGTGACATCATTCGATTGGGCAAGAACGATGAACTCTTCCCATGCTCGGGAGGCAAACCTCCGCAACAGCTCGGGTTTCACCTTGACCTGCCTGGCGACCTGAACGAGCGTGGTCGCGAACTTCGGTGTATACCGAAGAATGCGGGGCCCAAGATCCTCACCAGGGGGTCCAGAAAGATAGTGATTAATTAGAATGCGAGCCAGGTTAGCAGGGCTGACGTAGCGTCGCCCCGAGATTTCCCGCAAAATCTCCCTGGCAATACAGTCCCGAGCTGCTCGGCGAAGTTGGTCGGCGTCTGCGTCTACGGCCTGCGCGAGCTCAGCACCGTGCTGCCCCCACAGCTCGTCCCAATCGATCGCCCTCAGCCCCTCGGTCAGGATCACGACCAGCAAACATCGCCCACGTCGGTCGGCCTCTGCCGCCCAATCTGGAACACCCGCGCGTGGGCCAACGAGGACTCGCTGTGCCGCGTCCCAGGCGTTTGTGTCATCGTCGCCCGAATCCAACGCATCGCCATCCCGGACCAGCGCCTCCGCCAATTTCAGGGCGAACAGAGGATAACCCTCCGCGAGCGCGAGGATACTTACGATACGCTCGTCAGGCGCGACTCCTGCTTTGTGAAACTCAGCTTCGACGATTGACCGCGTGGCTTCGCTGGATAGGGTCGTGAGTGGGAGCAGCTCGACACCTTCGTACTCGCGGCCCGCCTCGGCGTCGCTCGTACCAATGAGCACGAGCTGAGATTCTGAGTCTGCGTGAGCACCGAACCTGTTGATAAGGTCACGCACATCGAGTGACCGAACCTCGTCGACCACGAGGATGACCTTCCCCGCGCGCGGCAACCAATCCCGAAGATTACCCAGCAATGCGTCGGGATCGGAGCTATAGCGAACGCGACGAAGATCAGCTGCGGAGCGACGTGCGAGGGCCTCGTAGACAGCCCTGGTCTTGCCGACCCCCGGAGGTCCGTAAACACGCGTGATACGGAACTCGGTGCCGGACCCGAGAGCACTGATGACCCGATCGCGCTCGGCATCCGACTCGAAGGTCGGCAAGGCGCGACCAGGTGCCATTTCTCGCTGCCATTCCTCGACTGACGCAACGGACTCCGGCTCCGTCATATCGAGGATCTTCTGTATACGCTTGCTCAGGATGAGCCCTTTCCGGCGCTTGATGAAGCTGGCAAGCCAATTCGCATCGATCAGTGAAAACTGATCGCCCAGCGAGTCAGGGACCGATAGTTTCGCCCGTTCGAGCCAAAACGTGATCAGCTCACACACGTAGGTTCGAAATGATCGTTCGTCGATAATCTGCTGACTAACGACGAACACATACCGGCCTCCGCCGGCGATATGCTCGAGCAACACCCGCGATGGTTGCTGGCGCACTCGTGTGGACGGTTCCCGGCCCTGTTTGAGGTAGGCATTGTAGGCCGCGCGTCCTAACTCGTCCTTGACCGCATCAGGCCAACGTGGGCCACCTTTGCACGAGTACCAGGTCTCGCCGGGGTCGTCCCACGTGAGCGGGTAGGGATAGGCGACGCGGGCCTGCTTGGGCTCGCGCTCGACGACGACCACCAAGTCGCGCTGAGCGTCGCCGTGGTAGCGTTCGACAGGCCCCAAGACGTGCGCCGTGGCTGCGTGTCGCTCACCGATTTCATGGTCGAGCAACTCGCGGAGGAACGACTCGAACTCCTTGTCCTTGAAGTCCGCGCGGGCGATTACCTCGCCATTGATGTCGTTCGAATTCATGCGTCAAGCCACTCTAGCAGGTCTCCTTGGCGTGAGACAGCATCTCGTGCGTCCGCGGCGCTCAAGCCGTCGCCAGCACGATCACCCGATCCGCCGCCGTCAGCGTCATCTTCTGCGACTTGCGAGGGTTCAACACGATCCCGAACGAGCGCTTCGCGTCCATCGCATCGCTGGCAAAGCGGACCCCGATCACGACCTGCTCGAGCCGGCGGCCCGCCTCGAGTAGCGTGTGGAAGTCGAGCTCGCGCCCGAGCGCCACGTAGTCCGACGCGGGTCGCAGATAGATCTCGGACTCCTCGGGGTCGAAGAGATCGGCGAACACAGCCGCGATGTCGGGGTTCTCGGCCACCTGGGCGAGCAGCAATCCGATGATCCGATCGCTGATGATGAAGTCGTCGGCGCGGGCGACCTCGGCGAGGTCGCGGCTGCGGACGTCTCGCATCTCGCTGACGACCGAGAAGGGCCGCTGCAGACCCTCGGCGATGTCGCGCAGGTGCAAGAGCGCGACGAGGACCTGGGCGTCGGCCTCGGTCGCGGCCTCGATGCGCTCGGAGGGCAGCACCATCACGTGGT
>CBFGLP010001193.1:0-2983 GCA_965649595.1 uncultured Myxococcales bacterium
AACCAGACCTCGGTCAAGATCCTGGTCCTCCAAGGCGAGAGCAACAACGCGACCGAGAACGAGCTGCTGGGAGAGTTCATCCTCTCGGGGCTCCGCCAGGCGCCCAAGGGGCAGGTCGAGGTCAAGGTCACCTTCTCGATCTCGGCCGACGGCATCGTGTCGGTCGCGGCCCAGGATCTCGAGACCGGCCGCGAGCAGTCGATCACCGTGACCGCGACCTCGGGCCTGACCGAGGACGAGCTGCAGCGTCTGGTCGATCAGAGCCAGGGCTACATGGTCGAGGTCCGGGCCAGCGAGGAGTTCGAGCGCGAGCGGCAGAAGGTCGAGGGCCTGCTCGCCGAGATCCGCGAGCTGCTGCCGCGGGTCGAAGGGATCATGAGCGGGACCGCGTTCGGTCGCGACGCGATCGCCAAGGCCAAGGGCGTGCTCGAGCGAGGCGAGCGCGAGAGCAAGGGCAACGATCTGCGCGCGCTCGCGGAGGTCGGTGAGAGCCTCGAGCGCACGCTCAACATGTTCCGCGGCGTGGTCACCAAGACCAGCCTTTCGTAGCCAGCGGCCCGCGCCGAGACGTCTGCATGGTGACCGAGCGCGAAGTCGGCCGAAGGCTTGGGCGGCTGTCCACTCTCGTGCTCGCCGGGCTGCTCGCGACCGGCGCGTGCAAGGGCAGTCGCTCGGGCGTAGTCGATCGGATCGAGGACGGCGTGACCCTGCGAGCGCCCAGCAAGGCCGAGCAGGACGCGATCGCCCGCTTCGTCGTGGCGCGGCTCTCGGGCGACGACGCCGGCGAGCTGCCGGCGCTGCTGCAGGACACGCAGGCGGTCGCGTACGTGGCTCTGCGCTCGCGCGGGGTCGTGCTCGGTCAGGCCTGGGGCCCGCCTGGCGACGCGGCGCTCAGCCTCTCGGCCGCGCTCAACCAAGCGCTCGAGTCGCTCGAGCAGCCCGAGATCGACACGGTCGAGATCGATCTCGCCCACGACTTTCATGCGATCGAGCCGGCGACCCCGGAGAAGCTCAAACAAGCGCTGAACAGCAGGCACCTCGGCATGCGGGGCGTCGAGCTGACCTACGGCGACACGACCAAGCGCTTCGCCCCGACCGTGATGATCAGCGAGAACCGGCGCTACGAGGACGAGATCGAGCGATTCATGCTCGCGCTCGAGATCGACGCCGCCGAGCTGGCCGATCGCGGACAGGTCCGGCACTTTCGCGCCCGCCAGCTCTTGGTCGAGGTGCCCTCGGGCGAGACCACCTTGCTGTTTCGCGGCAACGCCTTCGTTCCGCCCAGCGCGGTCGATCAGCAGCGCGCGCGCGAGGCCGCGGAGCTGGCCAGCGCGTGGATGCTCGCCAACCTGCACGACGACGGGCGGATGACCTACCGCTGGCTGCCGAGCAGCTCGAGCGAGGGCAAGGGCAACGACGCCGCGCGGCAGTGGTTGGCCACGTGGGCGTTGATCCAGCTCGCGCGCAGGCGAGATGTCGAGGGTCGTGACGCGGCGCTCTGGCAGCGGGTCGATCGCAACCTCGAGCACAACCTGCGCGAGTGGTTCCGCGGGCGCGAGGGGCTCGGGCTGATCGAGCAGGACGGCAAGGTCACGCTCGCTGGGCTCGCGCTGGCGAGGTTGGCGATCCTCGAGCACCCGCAGCACGAGCGCTGGGCAGCGCAGGCGCAGGCGTTGGACAAGACCATCGACGCGCTCTGGCGTCCGGACGGGCGCTTCGACTGTCACTATCCCGCCACAGCGGACCAAGCGGAGGACCCACCCGGCTGCCCCGCCGAGGCGTTGCTCGTGTGGGCGTACCGCTACGCGAAGGAGCGTGACGCCGAGCTGCTCCGCCGCTTCGCGATCTCGCATCGTCACGCGGTGGCGCGGCATCGCGAGCAGGTCGACGGTCGCGAGCCCACGCGCGTGGCCTGGCACGCGCTGGCAAGCGCCAAGCTGTGGACGGCGCTGCGCGAGCCCGGGCCCGCGAGCGAGGGGCCGAGCGGGCAGGGTGAGCCCGCGATCCGTCCCGAGGAGCTAGCGGCATGGGTGCTCGAGGCCAATGACTGGCAGGTCGACGAGCTCGCGGTTTGGGACAAGGCCGTCTACGAGGACGAGAGGGGCCGGTTCTTCTCGCGGACCAAGTCCTACGGTCCGCCGAGCGTCGCGCTGTCGGGCCTCGTGATGCAGAGCCTCGTCGCGGGCTGGAGGATCGCCGTCTCGCTCGGCGATCGTGATCGGGCGGAGCGCTATCGCCTGACGCTGGCCCGGGGGCTCCGGGGGGTCCTGCAATTGCAGTTCTCCGGCGAGGACGATCTCTTCTGGGTCCGATCGCGCGAGCGCACGCGTGGCGGGCTTCGGTCCTCGGTGTTCAACAACGAGATCCGCGTCGACAACGTCCAGCAGGTGCTCATGGCCTCGTTCGCGCTGCTCGACACGTTCTCGCCCGACGACTATCGCTGCGAGTGAGGGCGCGCGACCGGGTCGTGGACGAGCGCTCGTTTGCGGCACGATCGAGGCATGACGGTCCTCGGGCTGACGGTCATCGCTTCGGTCGCTGCGGTCGCGTGCGGGCTCGGGCTCGCGGTGTCCCTGGCGATCGCGCTGCAGCGCTGGCTCGGGCTTCGTCGCGCAGCCGAGCCGACGATCACGAAGCCCCGGCCGGTCGAGCTGCGGGAGCCAGCGATCGGCGACGCGACCACGCTCGCGCTGCCACGGCGGCGGATCAGCAGCGCGCTGGCCTCCGACCCGACCGCTCGCGCGGCTGTCGATCTGCCGGTCGAGGCGACCGAGGTGCTGCCGGCCTGCGACGGCCAGCTCGTCGAGGCCCGACGCTAATCCCTGTGCCCGGTTAGGTCCGGACGAATCAATTTCTCGGCTACGGCACGAACCAACGCCCCTGATAAGGGGCGGGCAGGAGGCGGGGACCTGGCACGGCTTTGCCGGGACGAGGCCACCGCTCGAAGGACCCACCTCAATCGGCAAAGGCCGCGGAGCGGCCG
>CBFGLP010001194.1:0-1764 GCA_965649595.1 uncultured Myxococcales bacterium
ACCGGCTGAGCACGATCCGCGACGCCGATCGGATCGTCGTGCTCGAGCACGGCAAGATCGTCGAGCAGGGCTCACACCCCGAGCTGATCGCTCGCAACGGGGTGTACGCGCGCTTGGTCGCACGCCAAGCCGCGCTCGAACCCGAGCGCGCGGCTGGTTAGCCCCCCCGCAGGCGGCTGCACTCGGATGATCGACTCAGAGTCGGCGAGGCACATCCGGGGCATGCAACGCTTGGCGACCTTCGGGGTGACAATGATGCTCTCGCTCGGCCTGCTCGGCTGTGAGGAAGAGGGCAAGCGCGAGGTCTGGGAGGTGGGCCCGACCAAAACGACCTGTGTGTACACCGATGAGGACACGTTGTGCCTCGAGACCAAGGGGCCCGACGACGAGTACCTGAGCGCCTTGTACGGGGGCATCGAGGGCTTGGAGTGGGAGTGGGGCACGAGCTACGTCATCGAGGTCGAGATCAGCGAGTACGCCGAGCCGCCGCTGCATGGCTCGAGCCTCCGCTATGAGCTGGTCGAGATCATCGAGCAGACGCCGGTCGAGGCGGGGTTCGAGTTCGTACTCACGGTATCTGTGCTGAACCGCGAGGACCAAGAGATCCTCGACGGCACGCCCTACACCTGCGAGCCCGAGCTCTGCGAAGCGCTCGCCGCAGCCTCGTTCACCGATGACCGGGTCCGCTTCGCGTTTGGTCCGCTCAGCGATCCGCTACCGCTCGAGGTCGTGGCGATCGAGACCGAGTAGCGGCTACCGCCGCAGCGAGCTGCCGAGCGGCGGCAGCCCGAGCTCGGGCAGCGAGTCGAGCACCTCCACGCGCTTGGCTCCCAGCTGATGCAGGCGGGCCATCAGCCGCACGAGCCGGTGCGGGGACGTCCGCAGGCTCACGATCACCGGGGAGTCCCGCGCTGTGATCGGCCAGCGATCAATGATGAATTGGATTGGCCACCAAGCAGTCGATGCGGCCAGCCAGAGGCCGCGCTCGCTCAACGCGAGGCCGCCCGCGAGGGCCCCGAAGAGCACCTCGGCCACGACCAGCAGCCATACCGCGTTGCCGGTCAGCACGTCACCGACCGCCCAGGCCACCAACGCGCCCGCGAGCAGGCCCATGATGGCTCCGAGCAGCGCCCCGAATAGGACCCCGAAGCGGGCGCGAATGTGATCCATCGGGATCTGTCCGATTAGGGGCTCTCCGGTGATTGGATGTCCGACCATTCGGACATCGAAGAGGGAAGGATCGAGCTCGAGCAGCTCGACAGCCTGGGCGGCGAGGATCGGATCGACGAAGGTCGCTTCTACTTCTGACATCGGTCACCTCTCGACCTCCGGGTTGTCCAAGACTCGTGCCAGAACTGCCCGAATCCGGCGGCAAATCAACGTTCAGACGCGTTGGTGAGCCGCAATCCACGAACGATCACCAGCGCGCCGCAAATGGACGATCGAATCTTCGGGAGTTCGAAAACGGGAATGCGTGATCGATCTCTGCTCGGGCAATCCACGCCCTCGATGTCCCGATTCGAAATGACGGATTCCATGCGCCCCGGGCGAACTTCCTCAATGGGGCGATGCGGTCGACAGGCGGCCCGCATCGTTGAGCGCTCAGCTCACTTCGCCCAGCTCAGTTGGTGTCATCGAGCTCGTTCTCGTCGTCGAGCTCGTCGTCACCGCTGTCCTGCTCGAGCCCTTCAGCCGCGGGCGGCTGACCCCCTTCAGCCGCGGGCGGCTGACCCCCTTCAGCCGCGGGCGGCTGACCCCCTTCAG
>CBFGLP010001195.1:0-3057 GCA_965649595.1 uncultured Myxococcales bacterium
TATGGTTTGCCGGCGACAGCCCAACCGACGAGCACGCGTCCGCGTGGCTGGCGCTCGATCCCGCACGTGATCGAAGCACGAGCCAGCGACTTGCGATCGAGCCCGCTTTGATCGACATTTCGCAGCCCCGCGCGGCGCAGGGTTCCATCGCGCCGCTCGCCCGCGCAGCCTTCGAGGCGATGCGGGCCGAAGGTCTGCTCCCGGCCGCTCCCGGTCGAGCCCCTTCACCCCGAGAGAGTTCGCCATGAGCCACAGCAGCCCGATCATCCACGACCTCGAGCAAGAGCTCGCGCGCAAGGACTTCCCCGAGTTTCGTCCTGGCGACCGCATTGCCGTCCACGCCCTCATCTCGGAAGGCGGCAAGGATCGCATTCAGGTCTTCGAGGGAGTCTGCATCCATCGCAAGAACAAGGGCCTGCGCGGCTCGTTCACGGTCCGCAAGGTCACCGACAACGTCGGGGTCGAGCGCGTGTGGTCGGTGAACTCGCCCCGCGTGACCAAGATCGAGCTGATCAGCCGCGGCAAGGTCCGCCGCGCCAAGCTCTACTACCTCCGCGATCGCCGGGGCAACGCGGCTCGTATCAAGCGCAAGGTCGGCGACTACAAGGATCTCGTCGTCGACGCGGCCCGGCCCGCCGACACGGAAGGCTGAGCCGTCCATCGAGTCGCTCGGTCGCCCACGATCGAGCTCGCAGTGCACGAGAGGCCCGAATCTAGGATCGGGCCTCTCGTGTTGCGTCCATTTAACAGTAGCGTCGTCGGCATGAGCGACGGGCCAGCGAGCGACGAGCCGTCCACGCGAGCGCTCGGACAAGCCGGGGAAGACCGGGCCGCTCGTTGGCTCGAGCGGCATGGCCTCGTCATCTTGGATCGCAACGTGACGATCGGCGGCGCCGAGCTGGATCTCGTTTGTCGCGAAGATCGCGAGCTTGCTTGGGTGTGCGTGTTCGTCGAGGTCCGTGGTCGCAGCGACGATCGACTCGGGCATCCGCTCGAGACCGTCGATCATCGCAAGCAAGCTCGAGTTCGTCGCGGCGCGACGGCGTGGCTGATCAGCCGAGATCTCTGGGAGCGAGTCGCCGTCCGCTTCGATGTGATCGCGCTGGTCGGCGACGCGGATCCGATCTGGATTCGCGACGCGTTCTGAGCACCAACGAAAGAGGCCCGGTCATCGACCAGGCCTCTTCGTTGCAGCGGGCTCGACGGGGAGCTCAGCCACCCGTGCCGTCGTTCTCTTCGCCGTAGCAGCCTATCCACGCCTCACCGACGTGCGGCTCGCAGTCGTCCTCGAGCGACTCGAGCGACTCGAGGTCGTCGTTGCAGACGCAGAGCTTCTCACAGCAGAACTGGCCGAGCTGCTGCAGCACCGTGCACGAGAAGCCGGTCTGGCAGGCGGTCTCGTCGTCATCGACGGCCGGCCGGTTGTTGAGCGAGGTGTTGTTGCAGTCGTCGTCGGACTCGCAGGTCTTCGAGCACATCGAGCGCTGAAGCACGTAGTCGAGGCTCAGGCGGCACTCCTCCTCGACGCACTCGAAGATGTCCTCGGTCGCGTTGGCGGCCTCGTTGCAGTCGGCCGCGTCGGCGCACGCGATCGCCGGCACGATCTGCTCTTCGCCGTACACACACAGGAGGTCGGAGCACGACAGCGCCGGGAAGGTCACCAGCTTGCTGGTCGGAGGCTCGACGCTGCCGTGATTGCAGGGAGCACCGACGTCGCCCTGGGGGCAACCGGTCAGCAGCAGAGCGCTCGTGAGCAGGGGGAGGGCTGCGAACAAGGTGGATTGGACGCGAGAGATCAGCATCGAACGGTCTTCCGTCGGGCCCCGGCCGGTCAGCGAGGCGAGGGAGAGGATGCCACAATCAGTCGCCCACGATCACAGAAAGAGGAATTCGAGGAGCGTGTGGGCGAAGACAGCGCTGGCGCCGAATCCTACACGTCCAGCACCTAGGGTCAAGTGCGCTGGCTGCCGAGCGGACCCTCATTCGATCCAGCTCGAGTAAGGCTAGACCGACCCTCGCAGGGCACCGTTGCTGCGCGGCCGTGCGGAAAAGTTCCCGACTCGGCGAGCCCGGGCCCAAAGGGCCGACGACACGCTCGACTGCCGCGCCCAGGGGCGGAGATCCCTTCGTTGCCCGAGAGCTATGCGGGCTGTTCGGAAGCGCAGTGCACGGCTTTAGCTGGCGGCCCGCTTGCGCGAGCCGAGGCGGTCCCCAACAAAAGGCCCGCGGCGTCCACGAGCCTGGTCCGGCGGACAAAGCACCAGCTCCCGCGACGGAAGCTCGGGTAAGCCCGGTGGCCATCTCTACTCCGACCGCGCGCGGGCTCTACCTGGTGGCGTCGATCGCCTGCGAGCGTGCTTGCGATCGTCAACGGGCCACTGGTAAGGTGCCAGCGCTCTTACATGGGTCCAACGCGCCCGCGACCGCGATGAAAAAGCTCAGCCTCTTCAAGTCACTCCCGCTTCTCCTCGGCCTCGCGTTCGGAGTCGCGTCGGTGACGGCCTATGCCGCGCCGCCTCCACCTCCGCCCGGCAAAGGTGGACCGCCAGCTCCTCCCGGAGGCGGCGGTGGGCCTCCGACTCCTCCCGGAGGTGGTGGTGGACCGCCCCTTCCTCCTGGTGGCGGCGGTGGACCTCCTGTCCCGCCTGGACAGTCGGGCCAGCCCAGCGCAGAGCAGACTCAAGCCGAGGAGGCCTACAACGCCCAGGAGTACGAGGCGGCGGCGTTGACCTTCTACAAGATCGGCTACGAAGGAGCCGCTGGCGATCAGGCGCGGGCCCAGTTCTGGCTCGGCAAGGCGCTCTTCCAGCAGGGCTTCTACGCGGGCTCGCTGGCGGTGTTCACCGAGATCGTCGACGTCGGCCCGAGCCACCCCTACCACCAGCTCACGCTGCCCTGGCTCGCCTCGCTCAGCCGCAAGCTGCCCGAAGGCGCCGGCGTGCTCGAGAAGGTCGGTACCTATCAGGCCAAGGACCTCGAGAACGAGGCCTTCGACGAGGTTCGCGACGAGCTCTACTACCTGCTCGGCCGCTACCACTACGGCACTGGTGATCTCGG
>CBFGLP010001196.1:0-1640 GCA_965649595.1 uncultured Myxococcales bacterium
AGGATCCGCCGCTCGCCGATCCGAACGACGCCGGGGATCTGGCGGCGCTCGATCATCCCGTAGATCGCCTTGCGAGTCGTGCGGAGCAGGCCGGCGACTTCATCCGCGGACAAGAGCGGTGGCAGCTCGGGAAGCGCGAGCGGCTCGGGGCTCGCGTGCGCGTGGACGCGTGACGATCGGGCGCGGGCCATGGTCTTCCTTCTTCGGTTGCTGCGCGCTCGTCGTCAGTCGACGAGGTTGAAGGTCCAGTTGGCGACGAAGACGGTCCCGGCGTTCTCGTCGTGATCCAGCACGGTGACCTTGATCGGCCCGCGCACGGTCGCCTCCCCGAACATGAATTGCTCGAGCAGGCCCCTCTCGCCGAGCTGCACGAAGTGCACGTTCAGCTTGGGCTCGACGATCCATTCCAGATCGGGCGTGCGGTACGGAAGCACGAGATCGTAGGGCGTGCCCGGCTTGATCTCGTACGTCTTGCCGGTCGCGTTGCTGGGCTTGAACTCCTGCGCTGCCTTGCCGCGGCTGTTGTAGCCCTTCGAGTCGGTCCGACGCGCAGCGACGAGGACGTTCTTGTGCGGGACCTCGACCGAATCGCCGATACGCACACCGTGCCCCGCATGGGCGCCGTGGTGCTCGGCGTGCTTGACCGGGGAGATCACGCGGCCGCGCACCACTTCGTCTTCGACGCTCAGCACGTTCGCGTTGACGATCTCCTGCCGGGTCTGATCGAAGTTGCCGACCGGCTCGCTCTCGACGGCGAACACGATCACGTCGTCGTGCTGGAGCTGTTCGATCGTCTCCTCGTTCGGTGGCCAGCCGTCCCCGAACATCGCGTCGATCTCGGCCTCCATGGCCTTTTGGATCTCGTCGCGCGAGAGGTATCGACTCCTCGCGCGGATATCCCTGGGCTCCGCGGCCTCGTCGGGCTCGTCCCGCTCGTCCCTCGCCCGCTCCGGCTTCTCGCTGCTCCGCTTGTTACGGAAGTAACGCCACGCGAAGTAGCCACCGACCGCAGCGGCCAGCACGGCTCCGGTGACTCCGATGATCTTCCATGCACTCATGTCGATGAACTCCTGTCAGAACTGAAACGCCCAGCGCCCGCCCAACGTCGGGCCCCACTGCTCGTCACCCACGAGCCGGACCTCGACGCGGCGCCCCCGAGGGGCTTGTATGAACATCAGTCGCGCGACGTCGCGGTGGATGTGATCCAGCGCGAGCTTGGCCGACTCGGGCTCGACCTCGACGCGCATCGCCTCGTGTCCCGAGGGCAGCGCGAGATCGAAGCGCTGACCCACGGATGCCTGCCGCACGAACAGACCTTCGTCGTCACGCTCCCGATCCGCTTGCCAGTCGATCGGGACGTTGCGCGCGAGGACGTTCGCGGCCGACCACACGAGCACCGCGTCGCGGGAGATGTCGATCGTCGCGTCCGTGTGCAGACCGTGTCGGTGCGCGAGCTCGGGAGCGTGCTCGATCTGCACCTCGTACCCCGACGCGCCCATCGTCAGCACGCGACCGGTCACGAGCTCGCGCGCGACGGTGCTCGGCGTGGAGCCGACTTCGATCAAAAAGGCCACGCGGTCACCGGGTCGGATCTGATCGAGCCGGTTGAGCGAGTGGTTCGGCCAGCGTCGCGCGAGCCC
>CBFGLP010001197.1:0-3938 GCA_965649595.1 uncultured Myxococcales bacterium
AGACCTTCCTCTACAAGCCTGGCGGAGCCGGCTATGGCTACGAGGCCAACCCCTACCGGGTGGTGCGCTTCGAGAACTCGACCGACTACGTGCTCGAGCCCGGACCGATCTCGATCTACTCGGGCGGCAGCTTCGTCGGCGAGGGCCTGTCCGAGGCGGTCGGCGCGGGGACCTCGGTGACGATCCCGTTCGCCGTCGAGCCCGGAGTCTTGATCACCTCGTCGAAGCAGTACGCCGGCCAGGAGATGAAGGTGACCCGCATCGTCCGCGGTGTGATCGAGGTCGAGAGCTTCTACCAGACCACCACCACCTGGGACGTGCGCGGCCCGGCCAGCCCCGAAGGCTTCAAGGTGCTGATCCGCCAGCCGCAGACCGGCTCGAATTACCAGCTCGCACAGCGGCCCGAGGGCACCGAGGATCTCGAGGGCGCGTGGCTGATCCCGGTGATCGTGCCGCCCAACAAGACCAGCGCCACGCTGCAGGTCGTCGAGCAGACGCCCTCGAACATCAGCATCGCGATCTGGGATCAGCAGGCGCTCGAGCTGCTCGAGAAGTTCCTCGCCGCCGACAACCTCGACGAGGCCGCGCGCCAGAAGCTGCAGCCGATCGTCGATCTGCGGCGCGAGATCGGCCGCATCGACACCGAGGTCGAGGGGCTCGCGCGCCAGCAGGCCGAGCTCGACCAGCGCGCCGGCGAGACGCGGCAGAACCTCGAGGCGATCAAGAAGGACGGGGCGGCCGGCGAGCTGCGCGGCAAATTGAACAAGCGCCTCGACGAATTCACGCGCGACGCCGACAAGCTCGGGCGCACGATCGTCGAGCTGCAGTCGAAGCGGCTCGAGAAGAAGATCGAGCTCGAGGATCTCTTGCAAGACATCGATCTGCGTGCGCCGGTGACTCCGGACGCAGCGCTGACGAATCAGCCGAAGCAGTGACGCTGGAAGGGCCGCGGCCTCGGTCTGGATCGATCGCAGCGAGGCCGCGGATATCCTCCACGCCATGCCGAAGGAGCAGCAGGTACCGGTGCTGATCATCGGGGCCGGGCCGGTCGGCCTCGCGGCGGCGCTCGAGCTGCGTCGCCGCGGCCGCATGGTCCGGATCGTCGATCGCGAGGAGGGCCCCTCGACGCAGTCCAAGGCGATGGCCGTGAACCCGCGCAGCCTCGCGCTGCTCGACGCGTCGGGTGTGAGCGAGAAGCTGCTGGTCAAGGGCATGCCGGTCGAGCGGCTCGGCATGTACAGGCGCGATCGGCTGGTCCGAACGCTCGAGCTCGACGTGCCGGCGCGCCCCTCGGCCGCGGGGTCTCGGATGCTGGTGATCTCGCAGCGAGACACCGAGCTGGTGTTGATCGACGCGCTGCGCGAGCGTGGCGTCGAGGTCGACTGGGGCACCGAGCTGCGCTCGCTGACGCTCGAGCCCAACGCCGCGCTGGTCGAGCTGGTCCGTCACGACGCGCGCGGGCTGGAGGAGATCGAGCGAGTGCGGGCCGACTGGGTGCTCGGGGCCGACGGCGCGCACAGCAAGGTCCGTCAGACGATCGGGTTCGGCTTCTTGGGCGAGCGTGATCCCGAGCCTTGGAGCCTCGCCGACGTGCGGCTCGAGCCGGCGCTGCCGACCGAGCTGAGCCTGCTGTTCGGCTGTGGACCACAGCAGCGCTCGACGATCGTCGCGATCGCGTTTGGTGACACCTACGTCGTCGGCTCGTCGGGGGGCTGGACCCGCGTGGCCGGCCGAGTGCCGGACGTGGTCGCGTGCTTGCCCTCCACGCACCACGTCGAGGAGGTCGGGTGGGTGTCGCAATTCAACGTGTCCTATCGGGTGAGCGAAGGCTATCGCTGCGGCCGGGTGCTGCTCGCAGGCGACGCGGCCCACGTGCACTCACCGGTTGGCGCGCGCGGCATGAACCTCGGGATCGAGGACGCGTGTGCGTTCGCCGAGGCGCTCGCGAGCAACGAGCCCGACGCGGCGCTGACCCGCTACGCGCGCGAGCGTCGGGCGAAGGCGGAGCGGGTCGTCGGCTTCGTGCGCCTCCTGACCCGCGTGGTGACCCACGAGCGAGGCGTGCTGGCGTGGCTGCGCGACAGGCTGCTGCCGAACTTGCTGTGGGTGCCGATGATTCGCCGGGCGCTGCTGCGGCGAATCACCGAGGTCGATCGGTGAGCAGCGCTAGCTCGTCTGGCGATCCAAGAGCATCCGACCAATGAACGCCGCGGCGAGGCCGAGCACCAAGCCCTCGACCGCGCCGAACGCCACGTCGGTCGGCCAGTGCACGCGCAGCAGCGGGCGCGAGGTGATCACCGCGAGCGCCCAGGGTCCGAGCAGCACGAAGATCGCCATGCGACGGCGGCGATCCAGGTAGCTGAGCGCGAGCGTCAAGAAGAACGCGCTGAAGGTCATCGCCGCGAGCGAGTGACCGGAGGGGAACGAGTAGCCGGTCTCCTCGACCCAGTGCTCGCGCACTGCCGGGGCGAGTGGCGGAGCCTTCGGGTGATCCAAGCGCTCGGCCAGGTAGGCGCTGCGCTCGGGCTTGTCACCGATCGCATAGAACTCGTGCGGCTCGACCCCGAGCACGCCGCTGTCCGAGAGCTCGACGATGTTGGGCCGCGGGACCGCGGCGATCGGCTTGATCGTGTGCTCGTTGAGCCAGGCCATCGCCGCGAGCGCGACCAGCAGCAAGCCGAGCAGGGTCAGGGCTTCGAGCGCGCGCCGCTTGGCCGAGAGCCGCGGGCGGCTGATCAGGATCGCGAGCAGCACGAGGGCGATCCACGGAACGATGCGGTGACTGCCCGTCTCGGCGACGAGCACCGCGGCTTCGGCGATGCTGCTATCGAGCGAGATCGGGGGTAGCCAGCCGATGCAGAGCACCAGCAGCAGGCAAGGACCGAGGATCGCCAAGCTGCGGGAGAAGGCCTGACGACGCGGGAGGGCGCTCGGCTGCTCGGCCATTGTTCGACGATAGCGAAGTGGGCGAGCGCGGGGACACAAAAACACGCGCCCACCTTGGGGCTGGCGCGGTCAGTCGCTCGGCCCGACCGGCGGGGCGGCCTGCTTGCGCGCCAGGATGCCGCGATACACCCGGATACCCAGCATCAGCACCACGGCGAGCCCGAGCAACCCGCCGACGCCCCACGCGATGCTCATCGCGGTCTTGTAGACGGCCAAGAACACGATCGCGACCATGAAGATCGTCGCCAGCTCGTTGAACATCCGCAGCTGCTTGGCCGACCAGCGCGAGGTGCCGGCCTTCTGCTTGCGGCGGATCGATCCACAAGCGAAGTGATAAGCGACCAACCCCGCGAGCAGGCCGAGCTTGACGTGCAGCCAGGGCGCGAGGCTGTCGAGCTGCACGATCATGCCGACGCCGCCGATGAAGGTCAGCACCATCGCAGGCACCGTGATGATCGTCCACAGCCGCGCGGCCATCAGCTCGAGCTGCGGCTGGAGGATCTTGCGCTCGGCCTCGGGTTTCGCTCCGGCCTCGGCGTGATAGATGAACAAGCGCACGATGTAGAACAGGCCCGCGAACCACGAGATGAAGCCGACGATGTGCAGGGCCTTGGCGAGCAGGTAGTCCATCGCGCGCCCGCAAGGTAGCAGGACGGTTGACGATCCGCGCGCGGGGCTCGTAAGAAAGGCGGGTGCGCTCTCGTCGAGTCGTCATTGCCTCCACTGGTCTGGTCCTGCTCGCCGCGCTGCTCGCCTTGCCTGCGCGCGCCAACGAAGGCCAGTGGAAGCCGGATCAGATCGCCGCGATCCACGAGCGCGCTAGCAAGCTCGGGCTCACGCTGACACCCGAGCAGGTCTGGAACGCCGCCGGTGACGAGCGCACCGGCGGCCTGCTGCGCGCGGCGGTCAACCTCAACGGTTGCTCGGCGGCGTTCGTCAGCGCCGACGGGCTGATCGCTACCAACCACCACTGCGCCTACGGGGCGCTGCAG
>CBFGLP010001198.1:0-15396 GCA_965649595.1 uncultured Myxococcales bacterium
CGCTTGGCGTCGAACACGATGCGCCAGTGCTCGCCGTCGCGCGACGTGTCGATGCTGACGGCCTCGGGGTCGATCGCGAACACCGACACGAAGCCGATGCCGAACTTGCCGATCTTGGTCATATCGCCGTCCTTGCTCGACGAGAACAGCCTCGTCAGCTTGGCGTCGATGATCTCGCGGTCCATGCCCTCGCCCCAGTCGGTCACGATGATGGTCATCGCGCCCTGCTCGCGGTTACCCTCGCTGGCCTCGAATTCGAACTCGATCTCGACCTCGGAGCTGCCAGCGTCGAGCGAGTTCTGGATCAGCTCGCGGAAGAACGACATCGGGTCGGCGAACTGATTGACCAGCTCCTCGAGCGCATCTCCGACATCGACGGGGGCGGGGCTCGCCATGCCCGACGACCCTAACCCCAGCGAGCCCGCGAGGTCGAGCCGCAAGCGAGCATCCGAGCCTTGCCACCTCTCGACGCGAGTACGACAATCTCTCCCGCGTGAGTGAGCCCAGGTCCGGCGTTCCCTCGGTCAGCGAGCCCTCGCACGCCCCCGCCAGCCCCGCTTCGCCGAAGCCGAGCGCGACGAGCAGCCTCAACATCGGCTACGTCGAAGGTCTCGACCACCTGCGTGGCTTCGCGGCCTTCATGGTGCTCTTCCACCATAGCTTCTGGGTCGCGCTCGGCATGCGCTACCCGCCCTCGATCAGCTGGGACAACTGGCCGAGGCTGGCCAACCCGCTGCTCGCCCCGCTGATCGAGGTCCACGTGGTCGTGACCGTGTTCCTGATCATCAGCGGGTTCATCTTCACGCTGGCCAGCTTCGACAAGCAGGTCAGCTACGCCAAGTACATGCGCAATCGGGTGCTGCGCGTGTTCCCGGTGTTCTTGACCGCGCTCTTGTTCGGCATGTCGCTGTTCCCGGGCCGGTTCGAGTGGGACGCGTTCATGGTCACGGTCATGGGCTTCGGCGACATGATCCACGCGGCCTTGCCCCTGCACCCGGTCACGACCGCGTTTTGGACCGTCGCGGTCGAGCTGCAGTTCTACTTCATCTTCCCCTTCCTGATCGCGATCATGTCCCGCCAGGGTCCGCGCCCGCTGATCTGGATGATCGCGCTGATGCTCGGCCTGCGCACGGTCGGCTACTTCCTCGGCGACAGCATCCGCGACCTCAACTACTGGCACCTGATCCCCGGCCGGCTCGACGCGTTCTTGGTCGGCATGCTCGGCGCGCGCGTCTACATGCGCTGGCAGGGCGATCCGCGGGTCAGCAAGCTCGGCCCCGCGGCGCCGCTGGTCGACGATCTGATCGCCGCCCTGCGCGAGCGCCCGCGCACGAGCTTTGCGATCGCCCTGCTGGTGTTCTTCGGCTGGGAGTACTTCATCAACCAAAGCGGCGGCTACCCCAAGCAGGCGTGGTGGAAGATCTGGGCACCGACCTGGGAGGCGCTGGTCTGCTTGCTCGTGGTCCTGACTTACCTGGCCGTGGCGCCGCTGCTGCGAAGCTCGGTCAAGCGCGTGTTCGCGTTCTTCGGCGACATGAGCTTCTCGACCTACATCTGTCACTTCATGATCGTCGGTCTGGTGATCGGTGATCCGATGGATCGCGAGGCGATGCCCGGCGTGATGCTGCCGCTCGACGAGTGGCTCCCCGGCATCTCGCCGATGCTCGACGCCGCCCTGCACACGCTGCTGCTCACCTTCCCGGCCGCGATCCTGCTCTCGATGCTGTTCTTCAACGCGGTCGAGCGGCCGTTCATGAGCCTGCGCTCGCGCTACGTCAGCGAGGGTCCGACCACGGCCGGCGCTGGAGACCGAGCCTGAATGGACCGGCTTGGTCAGCTGCTCGCGGCCGAGCTGCGCCCGCTCGACCAGTTGGAGCTGCGACGCTGGCGGATGTTCGTCGGCGTGTTGCTCGTCGTGATCGCCGTGCTGCGTTGGCCGCTCACCCACACCGGCTTGATGAGCGACGACTTCATGCACGCCGGCATGCTCGCGGGGCTCTACCCGGGCGATGCCTACGGCGCGCTCGACCTCTATGACTTCTTTCGTGCCGGGACCCTCCCGGCCTACGTCGACAAGGGCGTCGCGCCCTGGTGGTCGGAGCCCGAGCTCTACGGCACCGTGTTTCGTCCGCTCGCGAGCCTGCTGCTCTGGCTCGACCACACGCTCGCGCCGGGCCGCGTGCAGCTGTGGCACGTGCACTCGTTGGTCTGGCTGATCGCCGCGATCGCGGCCGCGGCCGCGCTGCTGCGCCGGCTCTTCCCGCTGCCGATCGCCGCGCTCGGCCTGGTCCTGCTCGCCTGCGACTCGAGCGTGATCTGGCCGACGAGCTGGCTGGCGAACCGCTGCGTGCTCGTCTGCGCGACGCTCGGGTTCACGGCCTTGGTCGTGCACCTCGACTGGCGCGGCCAAGCCGACGGCGTCTCGCCGCCGAGCCCCACGCTGCGTCGCGCGGGGCCCTGGATCGAGGCGCTGCTGGTCGCGCTGGCGTTCGCCGCTGGCGAGTACGCGCTGACCGTGGTCGCGTTCGTCGGGGCGATCGAGCTGTTCAGCCCAAGTCCGCTGCGCGAGCGCGCCAAGGCGCTGCTGCCCGCGCTGATCCCCCTGGCGATCTACATGGCCCTCCACAAGGGGCTCGGCTACGGCAGCTTGGGCACGCAGGCCTACGTCGATCCCTTCGAGACCCCGCTCGAGTGGGCCACGCTGGCCGCCGCGCGGGTGCCCGAGATGGGCGCCTCGGCGTTCTGGTCGATCCCCGCGGGGACCGTCCAGGTGTTTCGCCACTTCGCGCTCGACTGGATGTCCGACTGGCTGGTCGACGACTCCGGAGCGCTGTCGGGCGAGCTCATGCAGCGCGCTCACCTGCGAGTCGCGCTGATCGGCGTCGCATTGGCCGCGGTCGCGCTCGTGCTCGCGCGCGCGGGCCTGCAGCAGCACGAGCGACGAGCGCTGTGGATGCTCGGGCTCGGAGGCGCGCTCGGGTTGCTGCCGCTCTCGGTCCCGCCAGCGCACGAGCGCCTGCTCGTGCTCACGCAGCTCGCCGCCTGTCCGCTGATCGCCGCCGTGGCGATCGCCTGCCTGCGCCTCGTGCTACAGCGCCAGCTCGAGCGCCCCGCCCGACGCGTGCGCGGCGTGTTGCTGAGCCCGCTCGCCGCCCTCGCGCTCGGCCTCGCCGGCCCCGGAGACCTCGTGTGGGGCGACGACGTCGGCGAGCACCTCGAGACCCAGCAAGCAGCGACGATCGCCGCGTTCACGCAAGGCGAGGTGCTCGACCAAGAGCTCGGCGGGCGCGACGTGGTCTTGCTCAACAGCAACAACCAAGCCGTCGGGCTCTACGGCGAATTCATGCTCGCCGCCTATGGCTGGCCGGCGCCTTCGAGCTGGCGCTCATTGGCGATGAGCGAGTTCGCGATGTTCGCCAAGCGCCCGCGCGCCAACGTGCTCGAGCTGTCCGCGATCCAGGGCGCCTGGCTGCGCACGTCGAGCGAGCTGTTCTTCCGGCGCGAGGACCAGCACATCTTCGCTGGCGACGTGATCGAGTACCCGAGCCTGCGCGTCGAGATCCTCGCGGACGATGGCGGCGATCCGACCCACGTCCGCTTCACCTTCCCCGACAGCCTCGACCACCCGCGCTACCGGTTCTTGATCTCGACGCCGAATGGCCTGCGCCGTTGGAAGGTGCCCGCGATCGGCCGCACCGGCGTGGTCCCGCTTCCGCGGCTCCCCAAGGACGTCGACCCGGCCGAGTCTCGGATTCCCCCGCCGTCCGAATGACGAGATCGGGCGCCTGACCCAGGCTCAAAGTCAGGCGCCCGACACATGAGCGACGCTCAGGGCACCGACTCACCGACCAGCCGGTCGAGCGGCAAGGCCCGATAGGCGAACTTCCCGAGCGGCAGATCGACCGACCACACCGCGTTGGGCGTGCGCTCTGGATCGAGCTCGCGCAAGCGCGAGTACACCATCTCGGAGCCCGGCAGCCCCTGCCCGAGCGTCGAGTCGAGCCGCAGCACGTGCCCGCTCGAGGTCCGGTCGGCATCGCCAGCGATCGCCGAGATGAAGGTCTCGTCGTCGTCCTGCCAGACCTGCGTCGCGGTCATCGCGTCGAAGTCGAGCGCGTAGCGGACCGCTCGCGAGTGCGCCTCGCTGTCGGGCTGGTCCGGGTTGCCGACCGCGTTGTCGTAGAGCAGCAAGCTGCCGTCGGGCTGCCACTCCGGCGAGTGCTGGTGGAAGAACCAGGTCGAGTCGGGCCCGAGCGCGAAGTCGCCCTCGTCACCGAGCCGCCACAAGAGCTCGCCGGTCGCGTGGTCGATCGCGAGGATCCAGTCCTGGTGGCGGAGCGACACGTAGATGATCCCGTCGGCGTAGACGATGCCGTTGGCGTGCGTCCAGTCGTAGGCGTTCTCGTTGGTCACCGGATCGATGATCGGGTAGGCGTCGAAGAACCCGGCCCGCCGCCGCTGCGGATCGAGGTAGTCGAACGTGTCCCAGGTCCAGACCAGCTCGCCCTCCGGCGAGAACTCGACGAGCAGATCGCCGCCGACGTGCAGGACGCCCTCGCCCTCGTACTCGATGTCCTGGAAGCTCCAGCTGAGCGCCATGAAGTTGCCGTTCGGCAGCTCGATCAGCTCGTGGTGGAAGTAGTGGACCCCGAGGTCGGCGTCGGCCTCGACCCGCAGCTGCTCCTCACCGAGCTCGTCGTAGATCAGCGCGGTGTGGCGCCACATCGCCAGCACGCTGCCGTCGTCGCGCAGCTTGAGCCCGACCCAGAGGTCGTCGAGGTCGATCATCGGGACCTCGACCCCGAGGTGCCAGCGCGTCCGACCGACCGGATCGATCATGTACATGCTGGGGCTCCCCGCGGTGAACACCGGCGAGAGATCGAAGAAGCGGTAGTCGCTGTCGACCTCGGCGGCCTCGTTGAGGGTCAGCGGGAACGCGGCGATGAAGCCGGGTCCCGCCGGATTGGTCGTGAGCTCGACCGGATGCATCTCGCTCGGCGAGCCCTCGTCGACACCGAGCCCGAGCTCGAGCGAGTGCGCGGTGTCGGGCAAGAGCCCGCGCACGCGCAGGTGGATGCTGGTCGCCGGGTCCGTGCCGTCGAGCCGCGCGACCTTGACCCCCGGATCGTCGAGGTGGGTCAGCGTCGCGTAGCCCGGCGAGGTCAGCTCGACCAGCACGTCGACGACCATCGGCTGGTTCGGGTGCAGGACGATCTCGAAGTCGCCGAGCAGCTGCTCGTTGCTCGTGTCGGTCTCGCTCGTGTCCGTCTCGCTCGTATCCGTCTCGCTCGTGTCCGTCCCGGTCGTGTCCGTCCCGGTGTCGCTGGTGTCCGTGGTCTCGCCGACCTCGTCGTCTTCTTCACCCCCACCGCCGCCACAGCCGAGCAGCAGCACGAACACACCGAGCGAGGTTAGGGAGGGCCAGCGAGAGCAGAGCATGGCCGCATGTTAGTGCGAGCGCGCGCTGACGAGACAACCAACTCGGGCGGCGAAACGAAGTCAGGTCACAACTCGGCCCCGGCCCTGATAACCGCCCTTCGCACCGCGCGAGATCACTCGCGGCCCGCATTCCCCGCGCCAGCGAATGCAACTCAGTACGCGTTGACGATCTCGAAGTCGGCGGGGTGCGGAGCCGGGACCCGGATGAAGCCGACCGGATCGATATCATCGATCTCGGCGCGCTCGATCGTGCAATCGGGCCGGCAGACGAGCGTCTCCATCCAGTGGTAGCGCAGCACCGAGTCGACGTCCGGCTTGCTGCCGGTGACCCGGATTCGGTTGGTCTCGGCGACGACCTTACCGCCTCCCTGGGCGACCAGATTGACCGCCAGCTTGGTGCGATAGATGTGGTGGCCGCCAATGGTTGCGACCCTGTCCATCCACGGGTTCGGCGTACGATTGAACCACGCGTTCGGGAAGCTGACGATCACCCACGAGATCGCGTAGGTCTCGATGTACTTGCGCAGCTCGGCGGGCGGCACGACCCCGTCCGGGTAGCGCCGGTAGAGGTTCGACCACGAGTGCCCGAGGTTGAGGAAGGGCAGGCCGCCCATCACCTGCGCGTCGGTCTTCCAGCTGATCTCGTCGGCGAGCGGCGGCCACTCGACCAACCAGCGGCCGCGCCCGTCTTCGCGCTTGGCGACCCACTCGACCAGCGCGCGGTCGCCCTTCGAGTTGGCGTGGCGCAAGGTCGTGTGCGGGAGGTAGCCAGAGCCGGCGAGCATCGCCGGCTCGCCGTTGAACAGGCGCCCGGGCTTGGGCTGCAGCTCGGGCATGAAGTAAAGGACATCGGACGCGAGGTGCTGGAAGGCCGGCAGCACGAGCACCAGCCCCAGCACCCTGCCCTTGCCCGCGATCTCGCCGCTGCGCAGCTCGCCGATCAGCTCCAGGCAGAGCACGCCGGTCGGGATCGCGGCGAGGAACCCGGTCGGGACCACGAACCGGTAGGGCTGGATCTGCGCGATCACGTCGAAGTAGCTGCCGCAGTAGGTGAGCAGCAGCAAGGTCGTCAGCGCGACCCCGAACAGGCCCGCCCGCAGGTCCTCGCGTCGATGCCAGCGGCGGATCTGGAGCGCCGCACAAACCAAGAACAGCAGGCGAAAGCCGGTCCGCGTGCCGACGACCCCGGAGGTCTCGGTGTCGAGCAGAGTGCTGAACAGATCGGCGAGCGCGAAGCTCAGGCCGCTCTGGCCGAAGTAGGCCGAGTCGAGGATGTAGTGCCAGAACGAGAACGCGACCAGCAGCCACCACAGGTTCATCGCGATCGCTACCACCGCGATGCCGACGATCAGCGCGTGGGTTCGCCGGCTGAACGAGCGAAAGCTCCGCAGCCACAGCCAGACCATCGGCACGACCAGGATCACGAACACGTAGGGGTGCAGGGTGAGCGTAGCCCCCAGCACCAGCGCGGTCGCGACGGCCTGCCAGACCCGCTGCTCGGTGATGAAGCGATAGAACAGCCCGAGCGGGATCAGGCACACGTACGCAGCAAAGTCGTACTCGACCATGCCGATGTACCAGCACCAGTGCGTGAACGAGTCGAAGAACCAAAACAGGCTCGACAGCCCGGCCGCGACCAGAGCCGGCCAGCGACCGACCCGAAACAGCAGCGCGCTCACGAACACGACCAGCGGGCCGAGCAGGTGCGCGGCGATCAAGAACGAGTTCGAGGCCCGCTCGAACGACAGGCCCAGCTTGGTCCCGGCCCAGGTCCACAGCTCCCAGCCCTTGTTGTCGGCGTCGAAGATGGTCCCGTTGGGGAAGCCCGCGAGCAGTTGGACGTCGTAGACCCACGTCTTCCCCCACCCCTCGATGCCCTCGAGCACCCGAGTCGTCTGGGCGATGTGCGTGGACATGTCACCGCCCGAGATCGCCTCCTCGCCGAGCGCGAGCTCGAGCGGCAAGAAGAAGCGCAATATGAGCAGATGGACGAAGCAGACCAGCAACGCGGCGGCGACGAAGATTAGGTCCGCTCGCCGCCCCCCGGCTCCAACCGTCTGAGACTCGCTCACGCGCGGCGGATGTTACACGATCTTGGTCTGCTCCAAGGTCCCGCGGGCGTAGGCCCACTGCAGGATCCCGCGCAGCACTCGCGAGCGATAGAGCCGACGATCGACGAACAGCGCCATCGCATCTTGGACATGCGCCTTGGCCCGGCTCGGTCGTCCGATCGCCCGCGTGCACGTCTGCTCGTAGCGGCGAGCCAAGCCCTCGCTCAGCTCACCGGCCCTGACCGCCTCGGCCGCGATGTTGCCCGCGAGCTGGCCAGTGAACAGCGCCTGCCAGATCCCCTCGCCCGAGAGCGGATCGACGAAGCCCCCCGCGTCGCCGGCCAACAAGATGCCGCGTCCGGCCGCGGGAGCTCCGGCGCCGATCGGCAAGGGCCAGCTCCGGACCGCGCCGACCCGACGAGCGGACGCGAAGCGATCGGGGTGACGCGCGACGAACTCGTCGAGCAAGGCCGGCAGCCGCCGACCGGCTCGTCGATGCGCGTCGTCTCGCTGATATACGCCGACGTTGCTGAGCCCCTCGACGGCCGGGAAGATCCAGCCATAGCCATGCGGGATGTCGAGCTCGAAGTAGTGATCGGCGACCTCGGGCCCGGCCGGGAACGCCACGCCTTCGTAGTAGCCGGTCGACGCCAGCGCGAGCGCGCGACCTCGAGGCTTTGGCCGGCCGAGCGCTGGCCAGGCGACGGAGCTCGGGCCGTCGGCCGCGATCACGATCGGGGCTCGCCACACGAACGCGTCACCGACGATCTGCTCGACGCGCGCTCGCCCGGCGTCGATCCGGCGGACCTGCACCGACTGCAGCAGCCGAGCGCCGCTGGCCTCGAGCGCGTCACGCAGGGTGTCGTCGAGCGCCAGCCGCGGGACGATCCAGCCGGGCTCGGCGTAGTCGCGCGCGACTCGGAGATCGCCCGGAAACACAGCCGCGGCCCGACGGACCAGCGCGTGCGGCCCAGCGTCGAGCCGAGCGCCCGCGCCGAGCTCCCGCACTAGCGTGACAGCCTGGTTCGACAGCGCGTCGCCGCAGGTCTTGGGCCGCGGGAAGGTCGAGCGATCGACCACGCAGACGTCGACGCCAGCGCGCGCGAGCGTGATCCCGGCGGCACATCCAGCCGGTCCTGCGCCGACGATCAGCACCTCGCTGCGGCCTTCGATCATGGCTGGCCAATCTACTCGAATCGCATGTCGACTAGAATCGCGTGTCGACGGGAATTTGTAGCCACAGGCCTTGCGTCTGCCCGGTCAGATACACGGTCGCACACTCGGCAAGGAACGCGAGCCCGCAGAGCAAGCGGATGCGGTTCCAGTAGCTCGGGATGTTGTCGCCGAAGGGGACCAGCGCGCCCGCGGCGATGGCGATGCCTGCCCACGGGGACAGGCACGAGGCCGCGAACGCCCCGGCGATGACGAGCGCGGCACGGATGATCCGCCGGGTCGCGAGGTCGCCGAGCAACACCGCGGTCGTCTGCGCGTCCTGAGCTGCGTCCTCGGCCCGGTCGCGCAGGACCTGGATCGACTCGAACACCGTCGAGAACAACCCGAGCTGTCCGACCAGCAGCCAGCCAACCACGAGCTCGAGCGGGAACCCGATCAGAGGCATGCTGACGCCCCAGATTGTCATCGCCAGCACGTCGAGGCCGGGCACGCGCTTGAGCCGATACGAGTAGGCCCAACAGATGCCGCCGCCGAGGATCAGCGCCACGGCCAGCTCGATCCGCCACACGAGCGCCATCGCTACGAGCACGGCCAAGAGCCCGAGCTGGGCGACGATCGCCGCGCCGACGTGGTCGCGCAGGAACCGGGTCTTGCCGGCGTCCCGCGAGCTCGACGCCAGGTCATCGCCGAGATCATGAAAGTCGTTGTTGAGATAGACCAGGAGGTTCAGCAGGACCCCGAAGGTGAACCGACCGACGAGCTCGCCAAAGGGCAACGCGAAGGTCAGCATCAGCGCCGTCGCGGCGACAAGGTTGGCCATCTCGAGCCGAGCGAGCCGAAAGCGTGCGACGTCGAGGATGACCTTGAGGACCGCGAGCACTCGCGGACAGTGTCGCATAGATCGCCTGCGCCGAATGCTCGTCGACGAATGGGTAACCCGAGCGACAACCTCCCGTACTCGACCACCACATGGGACGCCTGGTCGCCGGCCAATGGACCACAGACTGGTACGACCCGGACCAGGAGGGTCGCTTCGTCCGGCCGCCGACCCGCTTTCGTGACTGGGTCCGGGCCGCGGAGGGTGACACGGTGGCCCGCCCGAGGGACCCTCGTCGCGAGGCCACGAGTCCCCGGGATCTGCCGGCAGCGCTGATCCCCGAGCCCGACCGCTATCACCTCTACGTGTCCTACGCGTGCCCTTGGGCCCACCGCACGCTGATCGTACGCGCGTTAGCGCACCTCGAGCCGGTCATCGGCATCTCCGTCGTCGACCACTTCATGGGCAGCGAGGGGTGGCGCTTCGATCCCGAGGTCCCCGGCGCGACCGCGGATCTCGTGCTCGGCACTCGATACCTGCGCGACGTCTACGTCCGAGCCGATCCCGAGTACACCGGGCGCGTGACGGTGCCGGTGCTCTGGGACCGGGTCAACGCGACGATCGTCAACAACGAGTCGCGCGAGATCATCCGCATGCTCGACCACGAGTTCGCCTCGCTGGCCGGGCGGCCCGTCGATCTCTGCCCACCGGCGCTACGAGACCGCGTCGACGCGGTCATCGACGCGATCTACGAGCCGATCAACAACGGCGTGTACAAGGCCGGCTTCGCGACCACGCAGCGAGCCTACGACGAGGCGGTGACCGGGCTGTTCGCGGCGCTCGACCACTGGGACGCCGTGCTCGAGACCCAGCGCTGGCTGGCCGGCGAGCAGCTGACCGAGGCCGACGTCTGCCTGTTCACCACGTTGATTCGCTTCGATCTCGTCTATCACACGCACTTCAAGTGCAATAAAAAGCGAATCATCGATTACCCGAACCTGTGGGGGTTCGTGCGGGAATTGTATCGAGCGCCCGGCGTGGCCGGGACTTGCAATTTCGAGCACATCCGCAAGCACTATTATGGCAGCCACGAGAGCATCAATCCGCATCGGATTGTCGCGATCGGGCCGGACATCGAGGCGCTGCTGAGCGGCCCGCACGGACGCGAGCGCGTGCCCGGGCAGGCAGCGGCAGATCTACTGGGGTAACCGGGCTCAGCCTGCGACCACCCAAAACGGCCGATCGCCCTTCGCATCGTAGACGATCACGTCCGCGTCGACGTCGACGTCGTTGGTCTTCAAGCGCAGGCTCTGCATGACCTGAAAGCCACGCTTCTCGACCCACGGCACCTTCGAGGCGGCCTTCCAATAATGGCGGAACTGCGGCAGGTCGTGAAAGAGCTGCTCACCAGTCAGCGGCACGTTGGGACCGACATAGAGGCCCGGCCGATACCCAGCTTCGACGATCGGCTTGGCCCACGCGTTGAGGTACGCGAGCACGTCCGCGTCGCTCGACGGCGCGGCGCCGTTCCACTCGAGATCGCACCACAACGTGACGCCAGCCGGGATCCCGAGCGTGCGCGCGTTGGCGGACGCCGAGCTGCCCTTCTGCGTGCCTTCGGCCTCGCTGGCGACCAGCTTGCTGTTGCCGAGCTGGATCGGCATCAGCGCGAGCCCGGCTCCGAGGATGTCGTCGAGCTCGCGCTGACTGAGCGTCGAATTGAGCCCATCGACGGCCGTCGAGCGGTGGAGATAGCGAGCACACCAGACCCAGCCTTGCGCGCGGAAGGTCCGCGCGAGATCGGCGGTGATCCGGGTCGCGGTGTCGAAGCCTAGGCTGGGTGTAGCTTTCTCAGCGAGCATCGCGAGCATTGTCGCGGGCTTCGTCGACGCGGGAAACGACGAAGATGATCAACGCCCATCGGACCGGGGGGACCGATGAAGCCAACCGCAACGCCGAAGCGCAATATCGCTCGCGGGCGTCGGCCTGCTAGCGAGGAATTGCCTTGCGAACGAGGTGTCGCAAGGCCTTGATCGAGAAGGGCTTCTCCAGGCGGCGGACCGGGACCGAGGTCATGAAGCTCGCGGCCTTGCCCGAGAAGTCGCCCCCGGTCATGAACACCAACTTCTCGCGTGCCTGCGGCTTGATCTCGCCGAGCCGCTCCCAGAGATCGACGCCCGATAGCTCGGGCATGATCAGGTCACAGAGGATCAAGTCCCAGTCGGCTACGGCGATCCGCTCGAGCGCCTCGCGGCCGGTCGAGACCGCCTCGACCTGATGCTCCGCGAGCGCGTCGCAGACCATCTCGCGGATCAGCGGCTCGTCGTCGACCACCAACACGCTGGCCTTGGGTCCGGACGGGCCGACGGCGCCCTTTCCACCCGACTTGAGCGGCTCCTCGCCAGGCAGCCTGGTGGCCTGGCTGTTCTCGTCGGGTTCGGCCCCGCGCAGGGCCACGAAGAAGGTAGTGCCGCGACCCTCTGCGCTCTCGACCCTCATCGTGCCACCCGACGCGCTCACGATGCTGTGCGAGATCGCCAGCCCGATGCCCGTGCCCTCGCCGACCGGCTTGGTCGTGAAGAATGGATCGAAGATGCGGCTGCGGATCTTTTCGGGGATGCCGTGGCCGGTGTCGCGGATCGAGATCTCGACGCGCCCGTCGTCGAGGTCGCGGGTCGCGACGCGGATCTCGTTGTCGCGCGGGTTGCCGGGCGAGATCGCCTGGCCGGCGTTGACCAGCAAATTGAGGAACACCTGGCCGAGCCGCCCCTCGTTGCCCTGCACGCGACGGACTGCCCGGTAGTCGCGGACCAGCCGCGCGCGGTGACGGATCTGCACGTCGGCGATCTCGAGCGTCGAGTCGAGCAGCGCGTGGACGTCGATGATGCCGTCGCCGGGCCCGTCGGAGCGAGCGAAGCGACCGAGGTCGCGGACGATCCGCCGGACCCGCTCGGTCCCCTCCTGCGCGCGACCGAGCAGCTCGCGTACGCGCGCACGCGAGCGAACGATGACCGCCGGATCGACGTCCTGATCGCGGAGGCTGACCTGGCGATCGAACTCGTCGGCGAGCAGGCCGAGGTTGCCCATCACCCACGAGAGCGGGTTGTTGATCTCGTGCGCGACCCCGACCGCGAGGGTACCGACGGTCGCGAGGCGATCGGCCAAGAAGAGCTGGCTCTGCAGCCGCCGCTGCTCGCTGACGTCGCGGATGATCGAGATGATCGCCGCGATCCCGTCGAAGGTCGCCGGGATCGAGGCGACCTCGCCGATGAAGATCTCTCCGTCGGCCCGAATGAAGCGAATGTCCCGAACCGCGGCCGGCTCGTCGGTCGCGCTCATCCGTGCGATCCGCTCGCGGACCAGCGTGATCTCGTCGGGATGAATGCGATCCCAGATGTGGGTCCGCATCAGCTGCTCGGCGTCGGCGAAGCCGAGCTGACGGACAGCCGCCGGGTTGACGAACAGGTAGCGGTCACCGGCATGCACGATGATGCCGTCGGGTGAAGCATGCAGGACCGAGCGAAGGCTCGCCTCGGACTGGCGCAGCGCCTGCTCGGTCAGCTTGCGCTCGGTGATGTCCGTGAAGCTCCCGAGCACGAAGCCCGACCGACCATGAGGAATCCAGCGGGCTTGGCCGGCGACCCAGTAGCGGTGGCCCTCGCGATCGACGGTCTCCAGCTCTTGATCGCGGAGGTAGCCATCGCGGAGCAACGCCTCGAAGATCGCCGGCACGTCGATGTCGGTGAACAAGTCGGTGATCCGGTGCCCAATCCCCGAGCCCGGCGGCACTCGGATCGCTCGCTCGAGCGCGCGGTTGCACTGCACGAAGCGACCCTCGGGATCGAGCAAGCCGGTCGGGATTGGCAAGAGATCGAAGATCGCCCGCAGCTGCCGGCCGCTGATCGTGGGCAAGAGCGTGTCGAGCTCGTCGCCGGGCTCGCTCTGCAGCGGCTCGATCGCGGGCGCGAGCCAACCTTGGCTGCGCGCGACCTGCATGCGCAAGAGCAGCTCCTCGGTGCTGGCGCCTTCACTCACGCAGTCGTGGGCACCGGCCTCGAGCGCCGACTTGCTGCGCCCACGGCTGGCCTGCGCGAGGATCCAGCGGGCCCGGCCGGTCCGACGATAGACCGCGCACAGCACATCGAGATCGGGCCCCGCCAAGATCGCGAGGTCCGCTCGCGGCGGCTGGACCGAGCCCGCGAGGCTGGCGAAGGCCTCGACCTCGTGACCAAATGCCCGCAGGGCCTCGGCCGCGTTGGATCGACGCGTCGCGTCGGGCTCGACCAAGACGATCGTCAGCCCCACATCAACCTCCCGAGCATCGACGGGATCAGACCCTGACTACATTTGCTGTGCCGAGCCGAGCACAGGCGAGCGTGCATTCGGGCCCCGTAGGCCTGGCGCAGACGAGTTCGTGGCGGCATCAACTCCGCCGACGATACCACTGCTGCTCGCGTCGCTCTGCTCTTGGTTGCTCGATCCTCGCGCGAGGCCGCGCATCAGCCCGTCACGACCCGGAGCCGCCCAAAAATCAGCAGCTAGGAGCGGCTAGTAGCAGAGCTCTTTGCCACCGACCAAGGGGACGCACTCCATGCCCCCGGGGCAAGTCTTGCCCCCCGAGCAGTCGAGCTCGCAGAAGGGCTGGGCCGCGTCGTTGCACTGCGGCACCGCCGTGCCGCCGGTGTTGGCGAAGCAGTCGGCGTCGGTCGTACAGAAGTTGGTGCAGTAGCCGTCGAAGGGATCGACGTCGCCCTCCATCGTCACCGTCGCGCAGCCGTCGAGCCCGGGGCAGTTGTCGGGGACCAAGCAGTGCGAGTAGAGCTGGCCGAGGCCTGGCTGCGCGGTATTCGTGCAGCCCGCGGTGCTCACCGCACAGTTGGTGCACGCGAGCTGGCCACCGTCGTAGCCGAGCACCATGCACGAGGCTCCGTTGAAGTTGGCCCCGTCGCAGGTCTCGCCCGGATCGACGACGCCGTTGCCACACATCTCGGGATCGTCGTTCCCGTCGTCCGTGGTCGTGGTGTCACCGTCCCCGTCGCCCGTGGTCGTGGTGTCGCCGTCCCCATCCCCGGGGTCATCGGTGCTCGTGTCGCTCGCCGAGCCCGATGACTCGTCGCCGCTCTCGTCGGTCTCCTCTTCGTCCTCGAGCTCGTCGCCCACCGTCGTGTTGAAGGTCCCGAAGGTGGACGAGTCGGAGTCCCCTCCGACCGCACATGCCCCTCCGAACGCACAGACGAGAGCGATCGGTACGAGCGACAGACGGGGGTGACGAACGGGGAGATCGAACATGGCTAGGCTCACAGGCCGAGGATAATCCATGCGACCATCCCCGGGCACGGAAAAAGGGACGGGATCAAAACGTCGATTCGCGGAACGTCCGCGAAGCTCCGCCGGCTCCCTATAATGCAATCCCTGTGAAAGCGCGCTTGGGACCCGCGACCTCGCTATAGTCGGCACTAGCGATGCGATTGTCTTGGTCGACCAGAACCACGGTCGGCTTCCACGCAGCCGCGTCGGCAGCGGGGACCTCCGCAAAGGTCGCGATGATCACCTTGTCGCCGGGCTCGACGAGGTGCGCTGCCGCCCCATTGATGCAGATGACGCCGCTTCCGGTGTCACCGCGGAGCGCGTAGGTAACCAGCCGAGTCCCGCGGGTCACGTTCCAGATGTGGACCTGCTCATGCTCGAGGATCTCGGCGGCCTCCATCAGCGTGGCGTCGATCGTCACGCTACCCTCGTAGTCGAGATCGGCGTGAGTCACCGTCGCGCGGTGGAGCTTGGACTTGAACATGTGGATCGCTGCGGGCGATCGGGTCGAGCTTGCCATGTGTGCCTCCTGTCCCGGCCAAGTGGTCCGGGCAGCGTCGAGGACTGTGACCCCACGAGGCGCAGCGAGTCAACCGGAGTGCACGGAGG
>CBFGLP010001199.1:0-21801 GCA_965649595.1 uncultured Myxococcales bacterium
TCAGCCCGGACGGGCTGACGAAGCCCTCGAGCTCGCTCCAGTGGACGCCGACGATCAAAGCCCGAGCCAGATCCGCCGCCGGCCACTGCAGCAAGCTCGACGCGACATCTCGGACGCCCGCGAGCTCGCAGGTCCGACGCACGAACTGCTCGAGCGCCGAAGCCGGTGCCCGCGTGATCGCGTCACGCAGCAGATCGCCGAGCTCGAGCACCTCGGCGCCCGCGTCCTCGAGCATCTGCACGAGCAGCATGTGCTCACGGGTGGTCTCGACCGGCGAGAGCAGATCGTCGAACAGCAAGCGCTCGAGATCCTGCTGGGTCATCTCGACGATCTCGTCACCTGGCCGATGCACGACGACCCGGCGCAGCGGGCCAATTTCGTCGTGCACGTGGACCGGCTTCGGCATGCGCCGACCCTGTCCCGCACGAACTAGCGTGTCAAGCGAGCGGGCCGGGCTCCGTGACCGCGCGCCTGATAGAGTCCCGCCGCCTCATGACCCGCCACCTGCGAAGCCTCCTCGATTTGTCCCCCGCCGAGACCCGCCGCGTCGTCGAGCTCGCGCACGCGATCAAGGCCGACCCTGCCAGCTGCGCCGGCGCGCTGGCAGGCCGCTCGATCGCGATGATCTTCGCCAAGCAGTCGACCCGCACCCGCATCTCGTTCGAGGTCGGCATCCATCAGCTCGGCGCACACGCGCTCGCGCTCGCAACTGGCGGTGGAACCGGCATGCAGATGGGCCGCGGAGAGACTATCCACGACACCGCCAAGGTGCTGTCCCGCTACGTCGACGCGATCGTGATCCGAACCTTCGGTCAACACGAGGTCGACGAGCTGGCCCGCCATGGCAGCGTCCCGGTCGTCAACGCGTTGACCGACCTGTTCCACCCCTGCCAGGCGCTCGCCGATCTCCAGACGATCAGCGAGCGCTTCGGCAGCTGCGAGGGCAAGCGGCTGGTCTGGGTCGGCGCCGGCAACAACGTCGCCCACTCGCTGATGTTGGCGGGCTCGCGCTCGGGCATGCACGTGGTCTGCTGCTGTCCGCCCTCGCTGCCGCCCAACACCTTCGTGTGGGAGCGAGCCAAGGCCGACGCCGCGGCTGCGGGCACCGAGCTCTCGCTCGCCAGCGATCCCCGCCAAGCGGTCGAGGGCGCCGACGTGGTCTACACGGACACGTGGGTGAGCATGGGCGAAGAAGGCCAGGCCGCCCGGCTCCACGCGGAGCTCTCGGGCTTCACCGTCGACGAAGCACTGATGGAGCGCGCCAAACCGAGCGCGATCTTCATGCACTGCCTGCCCGCGCATCGCGGCGAGGAGGTCACCGACGGCGTGATGGATGGGCGCTGGTCGGTCGTGTTCGATCAGGCCGAGAACCGGCTCCACGCGCAGAAGGCCCTGCTCTTGCTCCTGCTCGGCGCCCGAGCTTGGACCTGAGCGCGGGCCCTGAGACTTCGGGTCCGGGGGCCCGAGCTCGAGGCTGGCGCGCGGCGGCACATCGTCCGCGTCGAGCGCTCTCCCGGACCGCCTCGGTAAACTAACCCGAGTGATCCGCTCTTGCTGGACCGCGTCCGCTCACGCCCTCGCTACGCCCGGGTTCTCCAAGCCCCCCGAGCGTGTCCGTATCATCGCAGCATGGCCTTCCCTCGCAACCTCCTGCTCACGAGCGCGGCTCTGCTGCTGACCAGCGCTTGCTTCAAGGGCGACGACGGCAGCGACGAGGTCGCGGACGACACCGACACGGACACTGGTGAGAGCAACACGACCGAGGAAGACTCGACGACCGAGGCGCTGCCACAGGCGCCAGTGATCGACTCGTTCACGGTCGCAGGCAGCGAGACCCCCGACGTGTTTGCGGCCGCGGGCGCGGTCGAGGTCGAGGTCGAGGCCAGCGATGCCGACGGTGAGATCGCCGAGGTCCGGATCTACCGTGACGACCAGCTGCTCGCGACGATCCCCGGTCCGGGCCCCTACGTGGCCGAGTTCGTGGTCACTGGCGAGAGCTTCGACGGGACCTACGAGTTCAGCGCGGTCGCGATCGACGATGACGACCTCGAGGCCGAGGCCGGCCCGATCAGCCTGACCGTCGACGTGCCCAACGGCGGAGTCGTCGAGACCTGGACCTTCGACAGCGGCGGTGAGGACTCGGCCTACCGCGTGGTCGTCAACCCCGACGGCACCGAGGTGATCGCTGGCGGCACCTCGTTCCTCAACGGTGAGAACCGCTCGCGCATCGATCGGCTGGTCGGCGGCAGCTGGACGGACAAGGTCGACGCGACCGCCCAGATGGCTGCAGGCCTGACCAAGCTGCCGGACGACACGACCGTGATGCTCGCGTGGTCGGTCGACGACAGCTACTCGTCGCTGCGCTTTCGCTACGACGAGACCGGCAAGCAGGTCGCCATGCAGCAGGCCCACTGGACCCCACCGGAGGTGCCCGAGGCCAATTGGGAGGCGCTGGTCGACGCGGTTTCGGACGCCGAGGGCAACGTCTACGCGGTCGGCGTGTACACGCACGACGAGGGTGACGACGCGATGATGCTGCTCTCGCTCGCGCCGGACGGCAGCGTCAATTGGGCCCGCTATGGCATTGACCCGATGGTGTTCAGCGGCCGCCCCTACTCGATCAAGCTCGACATCGCGGGCGACGACCTGGTCGTCGGCGGGCAGATGCGCGGCATGGTCGACATGGTCGCGGTCCAGCGAATGTGGATGAGCCGCTGGAACACCGCGGGCGAGCTGCTCGATCAGATCGAGCTGCCCGACTTCGAGGGCTACGGGTGGGCCGTCGGCATCGGCGACAACGGCGAGACGATGCTCGGTGGTCAGCGCTTCATCCCCAACTCCGATGCGCAATCGTGGGTAGGTCGGTTCGGCGCCAACGGAGAGCTCTTGTGGATCAAGGACGACGGCAACCCCGGCATCGGCGCGACGGTGGCCGCCGACATCGACGCCTCGAACGCGAGCGTGGTCGTCCACCTCGAGGCGTGCGAGTCGGGCTTCCTCTCGCTCGTCGGCTGCGACATGTTCGTGCGCAAGTATGACGAGGACGGCGTGCTGATCTGGGAGCTCCCCTTCATCGAGGGCACCTTCCAAGGCCCGTCGCTCGTGCCGGTGATCGCCGATCTCGAATTCGATCGCTTTGGGTACGCCTACGTCGCGATCGGCCACGTCGGCCCCACGGATCTCGACTGGTGGGTCACCAAGTTCCATCCCTGAGCCTGATCGCCGCGCTCGCGCTCATGCTCGTGCTCGCCTGCGAGACCCGCGAGGCCGAGCCCACGCCTGCGCCCGCGCAGCCGAGCCCCTCGACGCGCGTGTCCGAGGGGCCCGGACGCTTCGTGTCCGCGGACGGTCGCATCGGCGTGGCGATCCCCGAAGGCCCCGGCTGGGAGTGCCTCGAAGAGCGGCACGGGGAAGCCGAAGCCGCCGCGCTCGCGTTGCGCTGCCGTCGATCCACCGCAGGCGAGCTGTTCTTCTTCACGGCCAAGACCCACCGCTTGCCGCCGGACCAGCGGGTCGACGCCCGCACGCTGCTGCTCTCGCTCTATCGCGCCGATCTCGAGCAGCTCTTCGTCAACGTGAGCACCCGCTGGGACGCCCCCGCCGAGCTGGCCGGCGCGAGCGGCTGGGAGGTCGAGCTGGACGCGGAGCACGACAAGGCCGGTCGGATCCGCAAGCGCGAGCGAGTCGCGATCGTCGGGGATCGAGTGTTCGCGGTCTCGGCCGAAGGCGACCTCGCGCTGTGGCCGAGCTACGCAGGCGCGATCGAGCCGTGGTTCGTGGCCGCGCAATTCGCCCGCTGACCCGATACATTCGTCGGGTATGCCCCACGCGACGGTCAACGGCGTCCGCATTTTCTATGAAGAGCGAGGCCGCGGAGCCGAGACGATCGTGTTCTCGCACGGCCTGCTGTGGAGCACCGCGCTCTACGAGCCCCAGCTCGAGGCGCTCGCCGGCGAGTACCGCTGCATCGCCTGGGATCATCGCGGGCAAGGCCGCAGCGAGAGCCCCAACGAGCGCAGCCATCAGATCGAGAGCTGCTACCACGACGCGCTCGCGCTGCTCGAGCACCTCCACGCGACCCCCTGTCACTTCGTCGGTCTCTCGATGGGCGGCTTCGTCGGCATGCGCATCGCCGCACGCCACCCCGAGCTGCTCCGCTCGCTCAGCCTGCTCGCGACCGCCTCGGATCCCGAGCCCCGCGAGCACCTGCCGCGCTATCGCACGCTCAACCGCGTGGCTGGGCTGCTCGGCATCGGCGTAGTCGCGCCGAAGGTAATGCCGATCATGTTCGGCCAGACCTTCTTGACTGACCCCGCGCGCAGCGACGAGCGCGAGCGTTGGCTCGCCGAGCTACGCAAGAACCAGCGCACGATCACCCGGGCGGTCAATGGCGTGATCGAGCGCGAGAGCGTGAGCGACGAGCTGGGCAACATTCGCTGCCCGGTTCAGATCCTGCACGGGGACGAGGACGCGGCGATCAGCCGCGTGCGGGCTCGGACCACGTACGAGCGGATCGCCGGGAGTCGCTTTCACGCGATCCCGAGCGCCGGACACTCGATGACGGTCGAGAATCCAGTCGCCGTCAACGAGGCGCTGCGCAACTTCCTGGCCGATCACGCTGGCTGAGCGATGAAGATGACGATGACGAGCGCGAGCCCGACCGAGCGCGAACGGCTCCGTGCCGCGCTCGAGGATCTGCGCGTGGTCGATCGGATGCTCGCCGGCATCGAGGGCTCGCCGGCTCGCTTCGGCGAGCTGCGGACCTTGCAGATGATGGAGACCGCGTCGCCCTGGGCTCGCAGCGGCTTTCGCTTCTGGCAACCCGCGCCGCCCGACGACTCCCCCACGACCCTCACTACCGAGGATTTCCAGCAGGTCAACACCGAGCTGCTCTCCGCGCAGGCCCTGCTCGTCCAGGTGCGCACGCGGGTCGGCATCGTCGACCCCTGGCCGCTCGTCGAGCTGCCGCTCCAGGGTACGAGAGACGACGATACGCCGTATTTGCGAAGCGTCGACGACGACCTCGCCGACATCCAAGCGCTGCGCGAGCGTGTCCGCGAGCTGTTCGCCGAGCTGCACCAGCGCGATCCAGAGCTCGCGCGCTCGGTAGCGCCGCTCGAGCATGCCGAGGGCAATGACGAGCACCAACACCAGCATCAGCCCAGCCATGCCGATTCGTGGACCGAGCCCCCGACGGACCTGGACTCTCCCGAGCTCGACGATGACGACGACCCGACGAGCGTCGATCCAAAGCCCTACCTCGCCTTCAACATGGCGCTCACGGGCCTCGCTGCGTTCGGGTTCGTGCTCGGCGCGATGACCCTCGTCGCCCTCGGCCAGTGGCTGCTGCTACTCCTGCTGGCGATCGGGCTCTCGCTGATGCTCTACGTGTTCTGGACCAGCCTGGACGTCTTGCGAGGCACGCGGACAGACGCTCGCAGGGTGCTCGAGCGACAGGCTCCGATCATCATGCTTGCGATCGCTACGACGGTCCTGGGGGGGCTCGGAAGGCTCATCACCCAGCAACCCATCCGTGGACGTCACGCGCCGGGGATCCTGACGATGCTCGTCTATTACGCCGCGCGGCTGCACGCGGCGACCCAGCGCCCCGCCCAGCCGCAGATCCACCCAGCCGGGCTGGTCGCGGTGGTCGTGGCGGTGTTGATCGAGATCGCCGTGGTCTACCGGATCCTCAGCGGCCCCTGAGCGCGCACGCTCGCGAGCTTCGCGTTCGCAACGGTTCGCGTGCTCGCGTCTCGCTCGCCCCGATCGCCCCACCCGATCGATCGATCGGCTTTACCCGAATCCCGATGCGCGAAAAGCTGCGGCGCGGGCTCGCGCCCCATCGGTCAATCGGCTGCGTCGAACCCTCTGTCACCGCGCTCCTGCACCTTCGCGCGACGCCCTGGTTGCACACCGGTCCCTGACGGTCCGCGCTGCAGGCCCCAACGTTCACCCGCCCGGATTTACCGGGTCGAGGAGAACAACGTGTCGAAGACCAGCAATCAAAAGCCCGAGTCCGCGGGGCCCCAAAAGACGGTCCAGATCCGTGTCAGCGCCGATCAAGACGCGGCCCGCATCGCAGCCGTGCTCGAGGCGCTCGGCTATGAGGTCGAGCGCGAGCTGGACGAGGGTCAAGCTCGCGGCCGGCTCGAGTGGGCCGTCGATCAGCTAAGCCGCCGCCACGGCCTGACCAGCCGCGAGCGAGAGATCCTGGCCGCCGTGCTCGAGGGTCGCAGCAACAGCGCGCTGGCCAAGGCGCTCGAGATCAGCCAAGCGACCGCGAAGTGGCACCTCCACAACGTGTTCGGCAAGACCAAGACACAAAACCGCGAGTCGCTGCTGCGCTTGGCCTTGCAGCTCGGCGGGCCCCGCAGCGACGACGAGCACCAGGCCCACGAGGGCGCATGACAAAGCGGGAGGGCCACGAGGTCCCTCCCGCTTCCCTTTGGGGCCAGCCGGGTCAGAGCACGAAGGGGATCAACGCCTTGCGCTCGCGCGGATAGTCGGAAAAGGTCTCGTGATACCAGCGGTGATGCGAGAGCGCCCGCGGCCCGATGTTGGCGGCCGTGTACAACGCGAA
The DNA here is from genome assembly GCA_965649595.1 of uncultured Myxococcales bacterium. Lineage (GTDB taxonomy): Bacteria > Myxococcota_A > Polyangia > Nannocystales > Nannocystaceae > Plesiocystis. Next base: position 6,584 of record CBFGLP010001199.1, read on the forward strand.
GCCGAGCCCGGCCAGCGACCAGGTAGCGATCGCCCAACCGAACCACTCGAGGATCTCGCCAAAGTAGTTGGGGCACGAGATGTACTCGTAGAGCCACCCACGCGGGATCTTGTAGCCGGCCTCGCCCGGCTTGCGCAGCGCCATCAGCTTGGCGTCGGCCGCGACGTTGATCCAGCGCCCGACCATGAACAGCCCGACGCCGAACACGAAGCGCGGGTCGGTCAGCCACTCGCTCGTGTAGTGACCAAAGTGGCTGATCCAGCGCGCGTTGACGTAGGCGTTGAGCAGGTTGAAAACGATCGCCATCGCGCACACCATCACCGGCATTCGCTTGCCCTCGGCGCGCATGCGGAAGGGGAACACGAAGGTGCGGTTGACGTAGTGGAATTGCCAGAGCGCGAGCAAGCAGAGCGGGACCAGCTCGAAGCGGTGCTCGCCGTGCAGGTAGATGGCCAAGAACACCAGCACTGCGGGCGCCTCCATCAGGATCCAGCCCAGCCGCGCCGGCATCGTCGGCCCCCAGCGGCGATCGCCCTGGTTTTGGTAGCGGCCGTAGGGCGCGGTCACGAACAGCACGGAGATCACGGTGACCAGCGCGGCGCCGATCAGGATCCACGTGGCGAGGCGGTGGGTCTCGGGCGAGTCGAGCATGTGGGGCTCACGATACCCGAGCTCGCATCGAGCAAGACCTCACTCGAGCCGCTCGGCGTCGATTGTCACGAAGCTCCACGCGTTGAAGCCATGGTTGTGCAGGTGCACGATAACTGGCGTCCCCGCGCTGTGGGCCTGCGCGAGCGATCCTTCGAGCTGGATGACCGCGGCCGGGCTCGGAATCGCGACCTCCGCCTCGTCGACCAGCTCGTCCCCGACGAACAGCGCGACATGCCCGAGCGCAGGCTCGGGCGCGTCGAGGAGCTCGTGCCAGAGGTCGACGACCACGCGATCGCCAGGCTCGAGCTCGACCAGGCTCGGCTGCGCGAGCGCGAGGTAGTTGCACACGCCCGTCTGGATCTCGAGCGCCTCGTGCTCGATCTGCCAGGCACCCGGCGGGCAGTCGACCTCCGCGGGCCGGTGATCGGCCAAGGGATCCTCGTCGCCCGCGAGCGCGACCCAGCGCTCGGCGTCGGCGAGCTCGACCAGGGGGGCGCGGACCCACGCGGCTTGATCGAGCTCGTGCTCGGAGCCCGCCCCCGGATCGCAGCCCGAGCCGAGCAGCCCGAGCACCACGAAGATTGGCGTTCGCCTGTTCCGCCTATTCATGGCCGGCTGAGCCCGAGCACCGCCAGGCACATCTCGTCGCGGGTGCCCTCACCCCAGGCGACATCGATCGGCTCGGCCAGCTCACCGTCGATGATCGGCTGGTTCTCCGCGCTGTTGTCCCACGTGCACTCGATCCGCAGCTTGTCGCCGGGGCCGAGCATGAGCGGCTCCTGCAGGTCGTAGCCGCCCTGCCAGTGGAAGTCCCAGTCCGGGATCTCGACCACACAGTCCTCGCTCGCGTCGGCCCGCAGGATGCTCAAGCGCGCGCTCACTCCGAGCGTGTGCATGTGCAGCCCGCCCGCGTGGACCAGCACTGGCTCGCCGGCCTGCACTCCGGTCTCGCTGATCAGCGACGCCCACACCGGCGCGTCGGCCGACATCTCGAAGCTGTGCGTGACCTCGGGATCGCCGGCCGGGATCGTCATCGGCTGCGCTCCGAGGACCCACTGCAAGTTGGTGAAGGGCTGGTAGAGCATCGGCCGGTCGACGCTCTCGGCCAGCTCGAACGCGAGCGCCGTCTGGTCGGCGACCGGGTCGCTCGACGAGGTGTTGTAGTGCATCTGCACGACCAAGGCGGAGCCCGCATCGACGCGCACGCCCATGCCCTCGGGGAAGATCATCGGCATCGCTCCGGGCACCCAGCTCGCGAGCCAGCGCGCGTCGATGCCCGGGCCGCCGAAGCAGGTATAGCCAGGACCCGCGTCTTGCTCGTCGAGCGCGGTGACCGAGGCGACCTGATCCGGCTCGACCACGTAGGCGATCACGTGGTGAACGATCGAGCGTTGATCGGGCAGCACCTCGGTCGCGGTCACGTAGCCCTGCGCAGCCTCCCAAGGGATCACGAAGCAGCGGTAATCGTCGGGCTCCTGGGTCGGTGTGTAGGCCTCGGGCATGGCCACCGTCGTGTCGGCCTGGAAGTCCGGCACGTCGGGGGTCTCGGGCTCGGGCGCGTCGCTGGGATCGCCCTCCGGCGCCCCCTCGGCCAGCCAGGTCAGCAACAGCTCCTGCTCATCCGGGCTCAGCGAGCGCTCGTGCTGGTACGAGTTGCACGTGTTGGACGGGGGCCAGGGCGGCATCGCACCGGACTCGATCGCCCCCGGCAGGATCGCCGCGACCGCGTCGACCTCGGCGTGGCTCGTCAGGGGAAAGGGTGCGATCTCGCCGTCTTGATGGCAGCCAACGCAGCGCTTGTCGATCACCGCCTTGGCGTCGCGCCAGTAGGTGTAGGTGAACTGCTGCTCACCTGCTTCGCTCTCGCCTTCGGTCGCCCCGTCACCCTCCTGGTTGGGCTCGTCGCCCTTGCAGCCGACCAGGGCGACCGCCCCGATCAAGCTCACCACTGCCCACGCTCGCTCGATGCTCCACGTCTTCATTGCCCCATGGGTAGCCAAGCGGCTACGCGGACGCGAGCGGATTTGTGTGAAGTCGTGTTTCGAGCAGGATGTTTTGCCGGCTCGACTTCGCGCCGACTCGCTCGCGTGCGATAGCCTGCGAGCCATGGACTCCGACGACGCGCCGATCCAAGCCCTGCTGATCGAGGACGACGACCGCCTCGCCGGGCTGACCGAGCGCTACCTCGGCAACCACGGCGTGCTCGTGACCCGCTGCGCCGACGCGCCCGAGGGCCTCGCCGAGGCGCTTCGTCACCGCTTCGACGTGGTCTTGCTCGACCTGATGTTGCCAGGTGGCGACGGCCTCGAGCTGTGCGCGTCGCTGCGCCAGCGCAGCGACGTACCGATCATCATGGTCACCGCGCGCGGCAGCGACGATGAACGGATCTCGGGCCTCGAGCTGGGCGCCGACGACTACCTCGGCAAGCCCTTCAACCCCCGCGAGCTGCTGGCCCGGATCCGCGCGCTGGTTCGGCGCGAGCGAGGCCAGCTCGGCCCCGCCGCTCGGATCTTGAAGGTCGGCCCGCTCGAGCTCGACGGCACGCGCTTGCAGGCGCGGATCGACGAGCGGGACCTCGAGCTGACCCAGCACGAGTTCGCGCTGCTCTACATGCTCGCCGAGCACCTCGGAAAGCCGGTCTCGCGCGAGCGCCTGCTCGACCGCGTACACAAGGGCGGCGCCGAGGAGGCGTTCGAGCGCTCGATCGACGTCCACGTGTCCCGCCTGCGTCGCAAGCTCGGCGAGGATCCGCAGCGACCAAAGCGACTGCTGACCGTGCGCGGCGAGGGCTACATGCTCGTGCAAGACGGCGAATCGAGCGAGGGCTGAGCCATGCGAAGGCTGCTGTTCCGCTTGTTCCTGATCAACTTCGCGACCTTCGTGATCACCGTCGCGGCGATCTTGATCCTGCGCATGGCCGGCGACGTCCGGGCGACACCGGTCGGCCAGGCACAGCAGGCGGTCGCCCTGATGCTCGATCTCGATCGTCCAATCGACGAGGTCGAGGCCCGGCTCGAGCGCCTGCGCGAACGCTTCGGTGGCGGTGGAGCCAGCCTCTACGATCGCGACGGCCGGCTGCTGGGGAGCAGCCACGATCCCCCCCTGCCCTTCGATCCCGCCCCGAGCGACCGGCTGCCCGCGTTCGACACCGTGGATGCGCAGGGCCAGATCACCGGGCGCGTCGTGTTCTCGCCGCCCGAGCGACTGATGCTCACCCACGCCAGCATCATCCTCGGCCTCGGGGTCACGATCGCCGGCGTGCTCGCGCTGCTGTTCGCGTTCCTCGCGACGCGGCGGCTCGTCGATCCGATCACCCGCATGATCGCGGCCAGCCGCACGATCGCGCGCGGCGAGTTCGGGCACACGCTCGGCCTCGAGCGCCGCGACGAGCTCGGCGAGCTCGCCTCGGCATTCGATCACATGTCGCGCCAGCTCTCGACCCTGCAGACGGCCCAACGCGAGCTGCTCGCCAGCGTCTCGCACGAATTCCGCACCCCGCTAGCTCGCATGCGCCTGGTCCACGAGCTGCTGCGCGAGGGTGATCCGGACCAGGTCCGCGACCTGCTGCCCGAGCTGGCCACCGATCTCGACGAGCTCGAGCGCCTGGTCAATCGCGTGCTCGAGACGGCTCGGCTGGAGAGCGAGGCCGTAGGACCCCGCGAGCTGATCCGCCCGAGCGTGCTGGTCGAGCGTACAGCGGCGAGGTTTCGCGCGACGCACCCCGAGCGCGAGCTGGTGATCGAGCTGGACGACGAGGCCACGCTCGGCGAGATCGAGATCGACACGCCATCGCTGCTGCGCGCGCTGGAGAACCTGCTCGAGAACGCGTATCGCTACGCTGCGGGCGATCGGCCGATCCGAGTCGGGGCTCGCAGCGAGGGCCGCAGGATCGGGATCTTCGTGGCGGACGAAGGACCTGGGATTGCGCCGGAGCTACGCGAGCTGGTGTTCGCGCCCTTCGTGCGAGGTGAGAAGAGCCGCAACAAGCACACCGGTGGAGTCGGGCTGGGGCTGACGATCGTGCGGAGGATCGTCGAAGCCCAAGCGGGAGAGGTGGAGCTGGTCTCGGAGCTCGGGAAGGGGAGTCGGTTTACGGTGTGGTTCGATCGCAAGTGAGGGTCCTAGTCGCCGCTCCGCTGGCGAGGACGGTCCGCATCAGCTCTCCGAGAAATCGTCGTCATCGTCAGGCCACGCAATGATCGCCAATTGCCCCGGCTGACGTAGCCACCACGCCCTTCCCTCGCGCGCCAATGTACCGTGTACGGCCACGCGAGCGCCAGCCCGGTACGCCTGCATCGCCAACTCATGGTTCACGCCCGAGAGCTCGAAATGAACCTTCACATTTGGATGGTCGTCGAGGGACGTCAATAGGACAATAGTGCCATCGACCGCCTCGCTAGCCAGCGCCGCATCCTCACTCCGACTGAGGCTGATGACATGTCCCTCGAGCGTGACATTTTCAATCGGGGCATTCTCCCGCAACCAAGCCGCCGCGCTCTTCAACATATCGAAGCTCGACGCACCGAGTCGCAACGGCTGCCATTGCTGTTTCGGAAGTGATCGGGCGCGCGACCAGACGAGATCGAACTCGATGGATCCGAGATCGGAGTTCGGCCGGAGTTGAGTCAGTGCGGTCAAGAAGTTACTGCTGATCCCTTCACCCGATGCATCGAGCAGCGGCTCGGCGAGGCCGCGCGCAACGGCATTTCCTACCGTAGTCAATGCGAGAGCGAGCTTCTCCGTGGCCCGACGGGCGAAGGGCAGTGGCTCGTCTTCACCATCCGTGACGGCGGGTTCGACTGGGATTCGCACGCTGCTCACGTAGCTACCAGGTCGGGCAGGAAGCTCGTGGCAACGGTCCACGAACGTCATCGGTTGCTTGCGAGTGAGTCGACTAAAGTGCGCACGCGGCTCCACGACCGAATGCGCGACGGAGAGCAGCATTTGGCGCCGGGCCACACGTAATCGAATCGCGTCATCGAGTCCGATTTCCCCACTCGTACGGTCGAGCCCCGTCAAGCGCAGACGGAATTCGTCGCAGGAGGGGTGGCGAAGGCGACCGAGCAACTCAGGCCATCCCACCTGCTCGACCTCGAGCAAGACCGCCACGACTTCGTGGATCCTCCGCCGATAATCCCCCCAATCGAAGTGGTTCGGGACGTCGATCTCCGCTTGCTGGTCACCGACTGTCAGCGTGAAGCGTGTAAATGGAGATCGCGGGCCGAGTTCGACGTGAGTCCAACCGCGGGTGCGCAGGTACTGGACATAGGCGCTGGGCTCGAGTGTTGCTGCTTCATCCAACCACTTGGTCATGGCACGCCCTCCAGCGGCGCGTCGCGCCCCTCCTCTCGTCCCACCCGCTCGAGTAACCAGAGGATTGCGTCTGGCGAGAAGACCTGGGATTTAGGGATGTGAACGGTCGTGCTGTCACGACCGGTGGGGATCTCGGGTTGTCCGAGGAGATGGACCCAATGTGCGCATCGACGCATGATGAGCTGCTCCGGAGTCTGCGTGAGCCACTCATCCTCGTTTGGCGGCAGCATCAGCGTCACCAACAAATGCGGAGTGTGGTTGGGTCGCCGCAAGATGTCGTGGTGTTGGCGCGCGAGGGACCACGCGATGAACTCGCCCTGGTCATGGGTGGCTTTGCTCGAGCTACGGAGCTGGAGATCGAGCTTGGGTGCCGCAACCTTGCCGCCAAGGTTGAGGTGGGTACCAATGGATACGTCCAAGCAGCCCGAGTCCTGAGACCAGTGGCCCAACTTGCATCCGGCCCGCGCGGCCACGGCGGCGACGTACGCCTTGTGCAACTCCTCGCGTTGTTGTTTGGGCGTCATCGGTCCGCGGCAACCTACCACAGCCGCCCACGGCCGTCCCCTGCCCGCCCGTCACACCCCCACCCGCCCGAGCGCCCGCGCCCCCGCCCTGCCCTGCAGCCGCCCCTGCTCCGCGAACCAACGATACGCATCCCTCACCGTACGCGGCAGCGGACGCGGCACATATCCGAGCTCCCGCCTCGCCTTCGCGCTGGAGATCGATCGATTCGACACCAACACATCGAGTGATTCGTGGGTCAGCGCAGGCGCCTTCTTGCTCACCCGCGCAATCGCCCTCGCAAAGGGCACCCCCAAGCGTGCGGTCCATACCGGCGTGACCACGCGCGGAGCCGCGGTCCCGGTCACCTCGCTGGCGATCGCCGCCAGCTCCCACAACGAATACCAGGCGTTGCCCAAAATATAGTTCTCCCCCACCCGCCCGCGCTCGCCCGCGGCGATCGTGCCCGCGACCACGTCGCGCACGTCGACGAAGTCGAAGCCCCCATCGAGCAGCGCCGGCAGGCGCCCCAGCGCGAGATCCAGCAGCAGCTGCCCGAGCCGCGAAGGGCCAGGATCCGCCGGGCCCATGATCCCGGTCGGGTTGACGATCACCGCCTCGAGCCCGCGCACGATCTCGTCTCGTATCGCCCGCTCGCCCGCCGCCTTGCTGCGATCGTAGGCGCTGTGCGAGCGCGAGTCCGCGACCTGTGGCCGACGCTCGTCGAGCACGCCGTCGAGCGGGCGCTGATCGAAGGCGTGCACCGAGCTGACGTGGACCAGCTTCGCCCCGACCTCGCGACACGCCCGCGCGACGTTGGCCGTGCCCTCGACGTTGACTCGAGACACGCTCCCGTCCGGATCCCCCTCGATCGAGACCACCCCCGCGAGGTGATAGACCTTCGTGGCGCCCACGAACGCAGGGATCAGCGAGCCCGGCTCGCACACGCTGCCGTGGACCAGCTCCGCGCCCATCCGCTCGAGCGAGGCGCCGCTGCGATGCACGAGCGCCCGCACGGTCTCGCCGCGAGCGACCAGCTCGCGGACCATGTTGACGCCGAGGTGACCCGAGCCTCCCGTTACGATGACGGTCATGCGGCGGGACCTTAGTCGCCTGGCAACCCTCCGAGTTTGCGCGGCGTCACAGCTCTTCGTGGTAGAGCTAGGAGCGCGATGACGCCCCTCGGACTGCTCGTCCTCCTGCTCTCCCCGCCGATCGAGGGCGAGCCCGCGACCGAGACGGCCCCTTTACCCGGCGATCCGGCGATCGCTCCCGTCGAGATCGACGCGCCCGATCCGACGCCGGTCGCCAGCGAGCTCGAGCCCGTCGCGGACCAACCCGAACCCGCCTCCGCACCGACCCCCGCGGCCACCCCAAAGCCCGAGCTCCAACCTCTGCCCGAGCCGGCACCGAAGCGCGACCAGAACGAGCAGAGCCGAACCTGGCAGGCCGAGCTCTTCGTCGACATCGTCTACGCGTTCAACTCCAACTCGCCCGACAACCACATCCTGCGCGGCATGGCGACCAGCCCGCGCTCGAACGAGGTGACCGCCAACACGATCGGCGCGTTCGTCCGCCACGCGGCCACCGACGCCGAGCCGTGGTGGTTCGAGCTGGGCTTTCATGCCGGCGCGGCCGTCGACTCGCTGGTCGCCGCGGAGCCAGTGCCGGGCGGCGAGGACGGCCGCTACGCGGGCGTCGAGGTGTTCAAGCACATCGCGCTGGCCAACGCCGGCTTTCGCATCCGCAAGACCAAGACCTCGATCGGCGCGGGCGTGTTCGAGAGCCCGCTCGGGCTGTCCTCGTTCTGGACCTTCCGCAACCTCAACTACACGCCGATGTGGCAGAACAACATCGTGCCCTACTACTTCATGGGCGCGCGGATCAGCCAAGAGCTACCGGGTGGGGTCACGCTCAGCGGCTGGATCGTCAACGGCATGCAGACCTACTCCGACGTCAACAAGGTCCCGAGCGGAATGGTCTCGCTGCTCTTCCAGCCGGCCCCGCGCAAGGGCATGCAGGGCCTCAAGCTCCAGTCGCACGTGCTGTTCGGGCCCGAGACCGTCAACATCGCCCCGCAGGACTGGTTGATCCTGTGGGACACCACGATCGCCTGGGACTTCGACGCGCACTTCTCGATGGCCGCCGCCTGGGACCTGACGATCGAGCACCCTGGCCGCGAGCAATCCGAGCAGAACCTCTACACCGGCGGCGGCATCCTGGCCAAGGGGACGATCTTCGAGCGCCCCAACGCCCGCATCGATCTGACCATTCGGCCCGACTTCCTGTGGGACCGCGACGGCCGCTTCTTCGGCGTCCGACAGTGGCTGATCACCCCGACCGCGACCGCCAACCTGTGGCTCTGGGGCCACCTCTTGCTGCGCCTCGAGTATCGCTACGACCACTCGACCGCGCCGACCGGCTTCTTCTACCGGCATGAGTTCACCGGTGATGACGACGTCGTCGGTCACGCCCGCAACCAGCACACCGTGTTCATGGCGCTGACTGGCCTTTGGGACTTTTGGTTCGGGCGCCGGGGCAAAGACGACGCCTGAGCCCGCCTGCTTCCCGACTGCTAGATCCGTGGCAGAGTCGTCTGCATGCTCGACGGCGAGATCACCGACCTCCAGCAGATCCGGACGATCCTGACCACCCACCGCACCATCGCGGTGCTCGGCGCGTCGACGGACCGCGTGCGAGCCGGCTTCTATGTCCCCGACTACATGTTCGCGCGAGGCTACGAGATCCTGCCGGTCAACCCGACCCACGTGGGCGAGACCCTGTGGGGACAGCCCTTTCGGGCCAGCTTGCTCGAGCTCGACCAGCCGGTCGACGTCGTCGACGTGTTCCGTCGGCCAGACCAGCTGCCCGGCCACGTACGCGAGCTCATCGAGATGCAGCCGCGGGCCAAGGTCGTGTGGTTTCAGCAAGGGATTCGCAACGACCAGGTCGCGCGGGAGCTGATCAAGGCGGGGATCGGTGTGGTCCAGAATCGCTGCATGCTGGCGGACCACCGACGAATGGGGCTTTGAGCTCCCCACTTCGATGTTCAATGCTGGGCATGCGCGTCGCCGTGCGCACCGTGACCGGCGTGGCCCTCATGCTGCTTCGCATCGTGCCCCGCGTGATCGCCATGCCCTGCGTGGTCGTCCTCGCTCGGCTCGGGGGCCGTGGTCTTCGTATCGCTCTTTGTCTCGTCGGGCTCGCTCGACTTGGTGCTCGCGGTCTTGGGCTTGGGCTTCGTCTCGGTCTTCGCTTGGTCGTGCTGCTCGACCGCGAGGCTCGGGACTGCTGTGGCCTGCTTTGGCTCTGCGTCCGCGCTCGCGGCCTTGTCCGGAGTCTCGGTGACGTGCTCTGCGTGGGCGGAGTGCTCGACGGGCGCGGACTCGTTCGCTGGCGCCGTGCCCTCCTGCGCCTGCGTAGAGGTTGGCGCGTGCTCGTGCGGCTCGGTCTGCTCGTGCCCGTGCGATTCGGCCTGCGTGTGCTCATGTGAGTCACAGCCAGACCCAGCGAGGGTGAAGACCAGACCCAACGAGAGCAGGATCCGAAGCTTGAAAGAGGAGACTGCGTGATTCATGGTGGCGGTGGCTCGCCGAGGCTGACGCACGTCCTCGGTGGGCATTACAGCGGCCGCTCATGGCGTCTGGGCGTACGCCGCTTCGGCGTCCACCGGTTGACCGACGACCCGCTCGAGCTCCGCCCAGGCGATCGCGTGACCCGCTTGGAGCCGAGCGAGCTCCATCCGGAGATCCAGCACGCTATTTTCAGCCAAGAGAATCGAAGCCAGCTCTCCACGCCCGCTCGCGTAATCGGCGAGCAAGGCCGAGAGCACGGTCTCGGCTTTCGGCACGAGGCTGTCTTCGTGCAGCGCTGCCCGTCGGGCGGTGTCGCGCACGCTCGACAACGCGACGGCCAGCTCACCACTGGCCGCCACGAAGCTCGCCGTCCATTCCGCCCGAGCCGCCGCAGCATCGGCCGCGGCCGCCCGCTGATCCTCCCGATAGTTGAGCTGCCACAGCGGCAGCTCCACGTCGACGCCGAGCGCCACCATACCCGGCTGCATTGGCCCCAACCGCATCCAGTCGACGCCCGCCGAGATTATTGGAGCCCTCGCCCACTTGGCCTCGCGGACCCGCTCCTCGCTCGACCGCTCCTGCTCTCGCCATTGCAGCAAGCGAGGGTGCGCTGCCACGACTTCGCGCAACGAAGCCTCATTGGCGCGCGGCCGCTCCAGCTCGGGGACCGAGTCCAGCGTCGGTGCGGGACCATCCGCCGGAGCGCCGATCGCCGCCAGCAAGCTCGCTCGAGCCTGGATCTCGGCCTCGTCGACGCCGAGCAGCGCGGTCTCGAGCGAGGCCTTGGCGAGCTGGATCTGCTCGACCTCCGCCACGCTCGTGCGACCGACCGCCAGCCGTGCGAGAGCCGCCTCCTCGAGCAAGCCGAGCAGCCCGAGCTGGTCGCGTTGGATCGTCCGCAAGCGACGAATCAGCCACAGCTGCCAGTAGTGCTCGAGGATGGCCGCGCGTAGATCGAGCGCGGCCGCCTCGAACTCCCGCTGCATCGCCCGGGCTTCGGCGCTGGCTGCATCGGCGCCGGCGAGCAGCTCGCCAGGCCACGGAAAGGTCTGCCGTACGCCAATGCGATACACCCCGACGGCAGGCTTCATGGATGTCACGAACATAGCGTAGGAGAGCATGGGCATCGGCAACCGGCGCTCTCGAGCGATCCGGTGGATCGCCGCCCGCCAACGCTCCCAGCTCGCCCGCAGGCCGCCGTGGTTGGCGAGCGCATACGCGACGTAGCCCTCGGGCGTACCGTCGAAGACCGGCTCCGAGACGCGCTCGTACTCGTCGATGCTCCCGGGCAGCTCCGCGAGGGTCGCTCGAGCGCGCTCGAGGTCCGCCGCCAGCCAACGCTCGCCCGTCGCCACGCAGTCGCAGAGCAACACGAGCACCGCAGCGACGCGCGGAGCAACACCAGGACGATCGCCCATCACCTGGATCCCCCATTGGCTGAGCGCCGACCTCGGCCCAACTTCGGTCGCGCATGGAGGGCCTGCACGATCAGCTTGTAGAGCTCGCTGACGGTCAGCGGAATCATACCCAAAGCAACGCCAATGAGACAATCGCGCAGACTGATCTCGCCTATTTCGAACAAGCGCTGCGCGAACGGAATATGGTGAACAGCGATCTGAGCTCCGACGGAGAGCAGGACGACGCCGAGCAAGCGCGGATTGCTGAATGTACTGACCTGCCAGAATGCTCGCGTCGGGCTCCGGGCCGCGAACGCCCGCAGCACCTCGGCGAATACCAACACCGAAAACGCCATGCTGCGCGCATGAGTGAGGTCGCTGACGCGCAGCGTCCAGGCGTATGCTGCGAGCGCGATGCCGGCCTCGAGCAGCCCGATCGACGCAATGGCCAGCCACTGGTGGGCCCCCAAGAGCGGCTCGCTGGCGGCTCGCGGCGGGTGATCGAGCACATCCGGCATCGGCGGATCCGTGGTCAGCGCGAGCGCCGGGAGGCCGTCGGTCACGAGGTTGATCCACAGGATCTGCAGCGGTAGCAAGGGCATCGGCAACATCCCGATCGCGGCACCGAGCACGAGCACCAGCTCGGCCGTGTTGCCCGAGAGCAGGTAGATCAGGGTCTTGCGGATGTTGGCGAAGATGCCACGTCCCTCGCGGATCGCCGCGACGATGCTGGCGAAGTTGTCGTCCACGAGGATCATCGCCGAGGCCTGGCGCGCCACCTCCGTGCCGGTCTTCCCCATCGCGATGCCGATATGAGCCTCGCGCAGCGCTGGCGCATCGTTGACACCGTCGCCGGTCATCGCTACCACCGCTCCGCGGCCCTTCCAATTCCGAACGATGCGAAGCTTGTCCTCGGGCGTTGCGCGAGCATGGACCAGCTCGCTCGGGTCCTCGCCAGGTGAGACGATCCCCATCTCGCGGGCGATCGCTTGAGCGGTCGTAGGATGGTCCCCGGTGATCATCACCGTGCGAATCCCGGCCCGTCGTGCAGCGATGACCGCCTCGATGGCCTCGGGCCGCGGGGGATCGGCGAGGCCGATCAAGCCACGCAGGCCGAGCGTCTCTGCATTGCTTGGGCCAGCGGCGACCGCCAACACACGTAACCCCCGATCCGCTAGCGCGTGCGTGGCCTCGACAGCGCGATCATCCGCGTCGGTGCACGAGGGCAGCACGACCTCCGGAGCGCCTTTGACGTAAGTCCACCCGTCGGCGCGCCGGATCACCATGCGCTTGGTCTCGGCGTCGAAGGGCTCGACGCTCACGCGCGGCCGCTGCCCTTCGATCACTTCGCGTCGGATCCCTCGCTGGGCTGCAGCGACGAGGATCGCTATCTCCGTCGGATCCCCGCTGCCCTTGCGCTCGCTGGCGTCGAGCTCGGCGTCGGAGCAGGCCGCCGCAGCATCGAGCAGCGCGTCGAAATCCGGACCCCACAGCTCGCGGACGCTCATCGAGCCAAGCGTCAGCGTGCCAGTCTTATCGGTGCAGATCGTGGTGGTGACGCCCAAGGTCTCGACGGCTGGCAGTTGGCGGACCAGCACGTTGCGCGCAGCCATCCGCTGGACGCCGATCGCCAGCCCGACGGTGACGAACACAACGAGGCCCTCGGGCACCACGGCGACCGCCAACGAGACCGCCAAGAGCAGCACGTTCAGCCAGGGATCCCCACGGGCCAGCCCGATCGCGGCGACCAGCGCGACGGCAACGAGCGCGAGCCACAGCAGCATTCGCCCGACCTCATCGAGGTGTCGTTGCAGCGGCGTCGGCTCGACCTCGGCCCGCTCGAGCAAGCTGGCAATGTGACCGAACTCGGTCATCATCCCGATCGCGTCGACCTCGGCGAGGCCGGTCCCGCGGCTGACCGAAGTGCCCATGAAGACGCGATCGTTGCGTTCGGCCAGCGGCGCGTCGGGTCGGCTCGGAGTGAGACCCTTGCTGACCGGCATGCTCTCGCCGGTCAGCGAGGCCTCGTTGATCTCGAGCGTGTGAGCATCGAGCAAGCGGGCGTCGGCGGCGACGAGATCACCGGCCTCGAGGACCAGGACATCGCCGGGGACCACCTCGCGCGCACTGATCTGAATCGCTCGTCCGTCACGAATCACTCGCGCATGGGGAGCCGTGAGCGCGCCGAGGGCTTCGACCGCATGCTCGGCTCGATACTCCTGGACGAAGCCGACACTGGCATTGATAACGACGATCACCACGATAGCGATCGCGTCGAGGTACTCGCCGACCAGCGCCGAGACTAGCGTCGCGGCCAGCAGCAGCCAGCTCATCGTGCCCGCGAACTGCCGCGCCAAGATCCGCAGCGGCGAGACCCCGGGAGCTCGGCGGATTTCGTTGGGCCCATGCTCGGTCAAGCGCCGGGCTGCTTCTGTGGACGAGAGTCCGGTCGGACGTGTCATGTCTCGCTCTCTCGCGCCTGTGCGCGAACCTGCCAACGCCGCCAGATTGCGTACGCGGCCGGGAGGCTGAGCAAGGTCAAGAACATGCAGGACCAAAGGCCCCCGACCACCGGCGCCGCCGTACGAGCCGAGACGTCCGCCCCCACGCCGCTCTCCCACAGGAGCGGCGACAGACCCAGCACCGTGGTCGCGACGGTCATCAGCAAAGGTCGCGCTCGCGCGGCCGCACACTCGATGACGACGCCATCGACGTCCTGCGGCACCCGAATCACCCCTCGCTCGTGCGCCTGCGTAAACGCCTCGTCGAGATAGACGATCATGACGATCCCGGTCTGTGCCGCCACGCCACCTACCGCGATCAGCCCGACCCAGGTCGCGGTCGAGAGGTTGTAGTCGAGCGCCCAGAGCAGCACGAAGCTGCCGGCCAGCGCGAAGGGCAGACAGGCCAGCACCAGCAGCGTCTGCTGCCAGCCACGAACCGACATGTAGAGCAGCACCACGATCAGCACCAAGGTCAGCGGCACGACCAGCAGCATGCGCTGCTGCATCTCGGCCATGAACTCGTACTGGCCGGTCCAGACCAAGCGGTAGCCGGTCGGCAGCGAGAGCCGCTCGGCGACGAGTTGCTTGGCGTCATCGACCCAGCCGCCGAGATCGCGCTGTGCGGTGTCAATGTCGGCGAACACATAGCCGACCAGCACCCCATCCTCGTCCTTGATCATCGGCGGCCCCATGACCACCGCGACGTCGGCGAGCTCTCCGAGCGGCACGGTGGCGCCGGGCTGCCGCCAACGCTCGAGTGGATCGGCGTCCGACGACGCGTCCATCCCCATCGATGCGGGCACGGGGATCAGCAGCGAGCGCAACGAGGCGGGATCGGAGCGCCAGTCGGGAGCGAAGCGGAGGTTGATCGAGAAGCGCGAGCGGCCCGCGATCACCGTCGAGACCGGCATGCCCCCTACCGCGGCCTCGAGCACGTCGTGGACGTCGCGGACGGTGAGCCCGTAGCGGGCGATGACGTCACGCCGAGGCACGACGTCGACGTACCCGCGCCCCGTCTGTCGCTCCGCGAAGGTGCTGCGGGTCCCCGGGACCTCGCGCAAGATGCCCTCGAGCTCGACGCTCAGCCGCTCGATCTCGACCAGGTCCTCGCCAAACACCTTGATACCGACGGGCGTCCGCACCCCCGTCGTCAGCATGTCGATCCGCGTGCGGATCGGCGGGTTGATGGCGATCTGGTAGCCCGGCGTGCGCAGGGCGAGATCCATGTCGCGGGCCAGCTCATCGAGCGTTCGCCGGCGCAGCTCGGGCCAGATCGC
>CBFGLP010001200.1:0-3139 GCA_965649595.1 uncultured Myxococcales bacterium
GGCGGCGGCACGCTCTCGTGCACCGCCCAGTGCGGCTTCAACACCGCGCAGTGCGTCTCGGTGCCCAACCCCTACGTCGCCTGCGTCAGCCCCAACCTGCAGATCACCGGGGCGGGTCCGGGCGCCGGCAACCCCTCGATCATCAACATCCCGTCCGCGGGCACGATCACCGACGTCAACGTCTACATCAACTGCTTGCACACCTGGGTCGGCGACCTCGACTTCACGCTCACGCACAACGCCGTCTCGCGGGTGGTCATCGATGAGCCGGGCGTGCCAACCACCACCTTCGGTTGCTCGGGCGACAACATCGACACCACGCTCGACGACGAGGCCGCGACGCTGGTCGAGGACGTCTGCAGCTTGACCCCGCCGGCGATCGGCAGCCCGCCCTCGTACCGGCCCAACAACGCGCTGACCGGCTTCGACGGCGGGACCATGCAGGGCAACTGGAGCCTGATCATCGACGACAACTACAGCTTGGGCGACGACGGAACGCTGCTCCAGTGGTGTGTCGAGGTGTTCTGGCAGTAGGGCTCACCGATCATCGGTGACTTGTCTTCGTCAGCCCTCCCGGGCTGGAATCGAGGAACGCCACTCGGGCCGGCACCCCGAGTGGCGTGTCTACGACACTGGCTGCACGGTCGCGCTTCGTACGAGGGCGGCCAGGGGCGGCTCGCGCATGGCGACACGGCCATGGAGCCGCCGCCGGTCCTGCGCAGGACCCTGTCCTGCTACTGGACGACCACCGGCCGCTCGGCTAAGTCGCGCGGGTGTCCAGCGGACTCGCACGTGTCCGAGCGCGCTACGAGGCGACGCCCCGGAAGACCGACGACGAGCTGCTCGACCGGATCGCTCGCGGCGACCGTGGCTGCCTCGGCGATCTGCTCTCGGGCCTCGGCGCGCTGACCCTGATCGTGACGATGGCTCTTGGCGCGATGGGCCTGATCGCCTGGAGCTGGGCCTACGTCGGCGTTGGCTTGTGGGTCGGCGGGTTCTTCCTGGGCACGCTCAGTCAGGCTCGCTCGGGCCGGCTTCGCAAGGCCGCGCTCGAGTCGGGTCCGCTGGTGATCGCGTCGGTGCTGCGCTGCGACGAGTGGCTGCGGCGGCCGGGCAAGCGGGCGGGGCGGGCGGTCGTGCTCTTCACCACCGATCCTGCTCGCCGCTTCGATCGCGAGTGGCTGGATAAGGTGGCCAAGCACGTCGAGCGGCGGCTGAGCGAGCCCAGCGGCGGGAACGAGCGCGTACCGCTTCGCGCCCTCTTGGGTGATCCCGAGACCTTCGGCGTGCATCTGGTGCCTTCGGACTTGCTCCCAGAGGACGAGAGCGGAAGCTCCATCGACGTGTACCTGGCCAGCGCGATGATCCACCCGGAGCGGCTCGAGGGCGCATACCTCGGCGCCGAGGAGGACGCCGAGGCTGACCGCGCCGGGCTCTCGATCGACGCGCCCACCCGTCCGCCGGCGGTCGTGCTCTTCGTCGATCCTTCGCGCGGCTTCGTCGAGCAAGTGCCGCGGCTCGAGCGTGCGGGAGAGCCCGAGCGCGAGCCGGACGACGATGGCTGAGAGCGTGATCGTGGTCGTGCTCCTGACCTTCGTGCTGATGGTCGGAGCAGTGACCATGATTGCGACGCTCGGTCGGCGTCGATGGAAGCGGACCCGAGCGCTGCCCTCGGCCGAGGTCGCCGCGCTGGCCGAGACGGTCGGCAGCACGCTCGCGGAGCTCGTCGATGCGGCCGTGGTCCTGCGCCAGCAGCTCGAGGAGCTAGCCGCGAGCAGCCGCGAATTGCTGCTGGTCGACGAGCAGCTCGGCACCCCGCTGCGCCGACCCTTGTGGCGTCAGATCGAGGACGCCAACTACGGCCAGCAGCTCGAGCGCACGCGCGAGCGCCTGCTCGCCTGGCTGGCGCGCTTCGACGCGCTGGCGAGCAAGGATCGCCAGGTCATCGAGCTGCTCGGGCTCGATGTCGAGCCGCTGGTCGAGCTGACCGCAAAAGCCGAGCAGGGCTTGGAGCAGATCCAGGCTCGGCTCGAGCCTGCGATCGAGTGCCTGCGTCGATTCGAGCGCGAGCTCGCCAGCCATCGGCCGCACATCTATCGCTGACTGCGGAGCCGCGAGCCGTGGACGCGCACCAGGGCCTGATGTCATCGTTGCAAGGTGGCGAAGCTGCTCGCCAGGCTCGAGCCCGAGGCTCGGCACCCACCGCTCCATTTTCGGCTCTCGCTCGAGCCGAGCGCGGTGATCGATCACCTGCTGGCCGATGGCCGCGTGGTCGAGGCGCCGCTCGCCAGCCTCGGGACGCTCTCGGGTCCAGGTCCGGCGTTCGTGCTCGAGCGAGCCGAGCTGGACGCGAGCGAGGGCTCGGGCACCGAGCGGGGCTTCTTGCTGGCCGGCCGGGCGTCGGAGCCCGGCGTGTGGGAGCCGGGCTCCTACGTGGTGATGGTCGGGCGCGTCACGTCTGCGCCCCAAGGTGGCTGCGAGCTGAGCTTGCGCTTTCGCCTGCACCCGCTCACCCGAGCGGCGTACCTGACGGTGATCGCGGTCGCTGGCCTGTTGATCCCCTTGCAGTGCTGGACGACCGGCTTGCTGCTCGGCACGGTGATGATGTTCCCGATCGTGCTCGCGGCGATGGTGATCGGGCTCGACAGTCGGCGCCTCGGCGAGCAGCGAGCCAACCTCCAGCGCCTGGTCGAGACCCTGTTCGCGCCGCTCGCTCTCCCGCGCGAGCACGCCGAGCGCGGGCCCTTTCGTGGTCCGCTGGAGCTCGGGCTCTACGAGCGCGGGCGCGTGGTCGAAGAGCTGGATTGACTTGTCAGCCGCCGAGCGATGGGCCATGCAGTGACCGCCATGGCTCGCGGACCAGTCTTTGCCTTCGCGCTGCTGCTCGCCCTCGCGGCCCCACTCTCGCTGCTCGGCGGCTGCAAGCAGACCGAGCGCCCCGACGGCGGAGTGGGTCTGCTCGAGGTCGGCAGCGAGGCGCCGGCCCTGCAGGCGACCGCCCACGACGGCACCGTGATCGATCTGCGGAGCCTCGGCAAGCCGGCGCTCGTGTACTTCTATCCCAAGGACGACACGCCCGGATGCACGGCCGAGGCTTGTGCCTTCTGCGACATCTGGTCCGAGTACGAGAAGGCCGGCG
>CBFGLP010001201.1:0-1870 GCA_965649595.1 uncultured Myxococcales bacterium
CAAGGTCGACTGCACGACCCTGCCCGAGGCGCTGATCGAGAACGAGCTGTTCGGCCACGAGCGCGGCGCGTTCACGGGCGCCGATCGGACCGCGCCCGGCAAGTTCGAGGTCGCCAGCGGCGGCACGCTCTTCATCGACGAGATCGGCGAGCTGCCCAGCCACCTGCAAGGCAAGCTGCTGCGGGTCCTGCAAGATCGCGAGTTCGAGCGCGTCGGCGGGACCGAGACGGTCAAGACCGACATCCGGGTCATCTGCGCGACGCACCGCGACCTCGCGGCGATGGTCGACCACGCCCGCTTCCGCGAGGATCTCTACTACCGCATTCGGGTGGTCCCGATCGAGCTGCCGCCGCTGCGCGAGCGTGGGCGCGACGATCTCCTGCGCCTGGTCGAGCATTTCGTCGACAAGTACGGCCGCCGCCACCACCGACCGATCCAGCGGGTCACGCCCGGCGCGATCGAGCGGCTGCTCGCCCACGACTGGCCCGGCAACATCCGCGAGCTCGAGAACTGCATCGAGTCCGCCGTGGTGCTCTGCGAGGGCGGGCTGATCGACGCCGACGACCTGCCCTTCAGCCGCCGGCAGGCTCGCTCGGTGGCCCGTCCGGATCGTGTCGAGGCGCTCGGGGATCCGGACGTGCCGCTGGCGACGATCGAGCGCCTGCACGTCGAGCGGGTGCTCGCGGCTTGCGGCGGCAACCAGAGCGAGGCGGCCCGCAAGCTCGGGATCGGGCGCAACACGCTGGCCCGCAAGCTCGAAGGCTAGCAGGCCATGGCTCCAAACCGGCTTCGAGAGGTTGCGCTCGTGGGTCAGGGCATCACCCAGCGCCGCGTCTGCCCCCCTGATCTCGCTCAGATCAACCGGCAGACGTGCAGGGTCGGAGCATGCACGGCTCAATGGTCACTATTCGAATGCACACAATCGAGGCCAATGAATGCACGATTGATCAATGGCAATTGAATCGAATCCCGAATGCATGTCGGCTCCGACCCAGAATATCGGTCGCCCTCGACCCGGCAGCTAGCCAGAGACGCTCGAGAACGGCGCTGGAAGCCCTTCGCGCCGCTCGGCCCGTCACTCGCAGCTCGATCTGCGAGTGATACATTTCCCGCGTGACTGTTACTGAAGAACAATTGGTATCTGCCTGGACCGCTGGGGACGAAGCAGCTGGCAACGCGTTGGCCCGCCGCTACACCCTCGAGCTGCGCACGTTCTTCCGCGGCCGCCTGCCCGCCCAGGAAGCAGACGAGGCCACGCAGCTGGTCCTGCTGCACACGGTCGCCCAGCCCGGCCGCTTTCGCGGCGACTCGAGCTTCCGCCACTACGTCTACGCGATCGCCCGGCGGGTGCTCGCCGACCACTTCCGCCACGCAGTCCGCAACCGCGAGGATCCGATCCCGCCCGACGCGGAGATCGAGTCGACCTGGGATCCTCCCAGCCAAGAGCTGCTGCGCCGCGAGTGGAGCGAGCGGCTGCATCGAGCGATCGAGCGCCTGCGGGTGCCCTACGCCAACGTGCTCGAGCTGCACCTGCACGGCCTCGACAACATGGAGATCGCCGCGGCCCTGCAGATCAACTACCACACGGTCCGCAGCCGGCTCTCGCGGGCCATCTCGGCGCTACGCCAGGCGATGGCCAAGGAGCCAGTCGTCCTGCCCAAGCCGACGCTCTCGTCGTTCCACGCGCCGCTGCACCGCCGTGCCCGAGATCCCTCGGTCCTCGCACGGTAGAGCCTCCTGGGTTGGCTGCTCGACTCGCCACTCGGAGTGCTGACAAGCTGACAACCCGAGCAGCAGCGCCATGCTGGGCCAAGATGAAGCGATTGTGGTGCTGGTCGACATGGTGAAGCCCCCTCAGCCCGGACGGGCT
>CBFGLP010001202.1:0-2642 GCA_965649595.1 uncultured Myxococcales bacterium
GATCGTCCGGGGCAGCGTGACCTCGAAGGTCGCCCCCTCGCCGGGCGAGCTGCGGCAGCAGACTTCGCCAGCGTGCGCAGCGACGATCTGCCGAACGATCCACAGCCCCAGACCGAGCCCTGCGAACTCGCGGACCGAGGCCGCCCGCTCGAAGCACTCGAAGATTCGCTCGCACTCGCCTGCCGCAATGCCCACGCCGTGATCGCTGACCCGAAGCACGACCTGGTCCGCGCCCCCCTCGACGCTCACCTCGATCGGCCGCCCGGCCCCGAACTTGAGCGCGTTCGTCAGCAGGTTGGCGACGACCTGGTCGATACGGCAAAGGTCCCAGGTTCCAACGCAGTCTCCGCTGACCTGCACGGAGATCGGCGACTCCACTCGCGCGGCCTCGTCTCGTAGCCGCGCCGCGACCTCTTTGGCGAGCTCGGCGAGATCGGTCGGCTCGGGCTCGAGCGCCAGCCGGCCCTCGCGGATGCGCGAGACGTCGAGCAGGGTCGTGACGAGCTTGCCGAGGTGACTGATCTGCGTGTCGATCTTGCGCAGTCGCTGCAGCCAGACCGGCGAGCCGGTCTCCGATCGCTCGAGCATGTGGATCAAGCCGCCGACTTGCAGCCTCGCCGTATGCAGCGGCGTCCGCATCTCGTGCGAGGCCACGGTCAGGAACTCGTCGCGCAGCCGGATGGCGGCCTGCGACTCTGCGTAGAGCCGAGCGTTCTCGATCGCTAGCCCTGCGCGGCGTCCGAGCTCCTCCGCGACCGCCAGATCGGCACGGGTCAAGCGCCGTCCGCTCGACGAGCACATCAACACCATCGCGCCGTGGACCTTGCCTCGCGCGGTGATCGGGACGCCTATCGAGCTGCGCACGTCGAGCGCCCACAGCAGGCGCAGGTGCTCCTCGTCCTCGGCGACCAGCTCGAAGAGGTCGGGCGAGACGTCCTCGACGATCGACGACGTCCCGGTACGGATGATGTGCGGCACGCTTCCGGGTACATCGGCCGAGGTCGGATAATCGCGATAGATCTGCTCGATGATCGGCACCTTCTCGGGGTCGCTATCCTTCAACGCCAGAATCTTCGACTCGCCCGGCGCGACGACCATCTCGATCGAGCAGGTGTCGGCGATCGCCGGCACAGCGATCTCGGTGAGCGTAGTCAAGGTGGTCTCGTAGTCGAGCGACGAAGCGAGCAAGCGGCTCGCCTCGGACACGAACTGCAATACCTCGTCGACCCGTCGCGGGCCGGTGATGTCCTGCCAACGAAAGCGCTCGAACAACGTGGCGGAGTCGAGATGCGTGGGGTCTCGAACCAGGCCATCATCAGGAGCTTGGTCCCGCGGCCGCGGCCGCGGGCGGCTGACGGAGCCCTCCCGCAGATCGACGATGTCGTCCGCAATGAGCGTTGCGAGCCTGCGGAGCTCCCCGAGGCGAACGGATCCCCGATCCGGCACGGAACGCTGCGACACGGGCAAGTCGTCGATGCAGCGCTCGAGCAGCTCCACCGCGTCGGCCGAGGCGAGCAGCTCCGCTCGGGTGGCAGGACGAGCGCCCTCGCGCGCACCAAAGAAGAACCGAGCGGTCCGGCGGTCGAGCTCCGAGCCGCGCAAGCTCGCTAGCAATGATTCGACATAGAGCCGACCACGCTCCTCGATCCCCTCCCCAAGTCGAGATTCGAGATTCGCCGCGCGCAATCGCGCTTTCCACCGGCCCAAGAGTTGCTCTAATTGTGACGACAAGACATCCGCGAGAATCGAGTTGGTGTCCGTCTCGCGGACGGCCTTGGCAACCGCTTCCGGGGGGCTGACCGAGGCCTCATGAAGGCCGCAGTCGGTTTCGGAGGGGCCACGCACACCATTGATGTTCCAGAGATCGAAGCCGCTGTAAAGCGCTCATTCGAGGGCTTCGGGCCCATGGTGTCGAGATCATCCTGAACTGACCTACATGGGCTCCGGCACGAATTGTCAATCGTCCGAAATGCGCACCCGACCAATGCACTGCCAGCATTCACACACGATCCACGATTCGTGAATGCGATCGCAATCCAGCAACAGTCCCCAGCTACAGTCCCAGCACAGTCACAAACAAGGGCGGATTATGGGATTCGAACCCACGACCTCCTGAACCACAATCAGGCGCTCTAACCGACTGAGCTAAATCCGCCGTGAGGGACGGGGTGTGTACCATGGTAAGGAGGCGGCCACCAGCCCAGTACCACGGCTCCCCAGCCATTCCGGCGCGACCTGCCTCACTTGCCCAGACGCTCGGCAGCGATTCGCGCCAGAGCTGCCCCAAGGGCCATGAGCGCGGCTGCGGCGAACTGCTCGGTAATCGATTGATGTCGAACACGGCCTGTCCTGCGAGCTCGCCGCGTTCCTGCACGGGAGCCTGGATCCCGAGCGAGCGCGAGCACGCGCTTGACCCGGACGACTCGCGCATGCACACCCCCCGGCGTGTCCTCCCAGCCCTCGCGCGAGCTCGAGACCTTCCCCAACCCCAACCCGGAGCGCGACTACGAGATCCGCTTCGAGTGCCCGGAGTTCACGTGCTTGTGCCCGCGCACGGGTCAGCCCGACTTCGCCACGATCCGGATCCGCTACACGCCAGATCAGCGCTGCGTCGAGCTCAAGAGCCTCAAGCTCTACCTGTG
>CBFGLP010001203.1:0-10572 GCA_965649595.1 uncultured Myxococcales bacterium
CGAACCTACGGCTCGGTTGCGGCCGAGCTTTGCGGCGCAGCCGCGACGCGGAACCTGACGGACGTTGCGCGCGGCTCTGTCCCGAGCGCAGGTCTCCGAATTAACTCGCCCGCGCGCAGCGTCCCGGGAGCCACTGTTCGAGGAGGGAGCGCTCTCCATGATCGGAAATGCCCCCCCGTGTATTGCCCCCGTTCTGCGATCGAAGCCTCCCAATCCAGGCTCTCGCGCTAATCACGGTGTGAACGCGTACAGTGTTCGAATAATTGAATCGCCAATTGTCGACTCGTGATTCACGACCGATCCACCGAATGGCCCCGCGCCCGACCCGTGACGCTTCCTCACGGAACATCGAGCGGCTTCGCTCTCGACATCCCCGGTCCCGGCGCCAGCGCACCGATCCGCATTGGTACCGTGCTCAAATGAAGAAAGCCCTGTTCGCTCTGCTCCTCGTGTCGCTCCCCTTGCCGGCCCTCGCTGCCGAGGTCGAGGTGGTGGAGAGCTACGACGCATCGATCGGCCAGCTGCCCGAAGGTGTCGCGGTCGGGCCCAACGGCGACATCTATGTGACGCTCGCCGGGACCGGCGAGCTGCGTCGGCTCGATCGCAAGACCTACGCCGCGCAGACGCTTACCAACTTCGACGTCGGCGGCGGCTTCCTGCTCGGCATGGCCTTCGACGGGCCTGATCTCTACGTCGTGCTCGGCTCGTTCGACGACGCGAGCGCGGGCGTGTGGAAGGTCGAACCCGACGGCAGCAAGACCCGCGTGGTGCCCTTCGCCGCGTCCGAGTTCCCCAACGACATCACGTTCGACGATCAGGGCAACATGTTCGTGACCGAGTCGATCAGCGGCTCGATCTATCGAGTCGCGGCGGGCTCGACCGAGCGCGAGCTCTTCGTTCAGGATCCCGCGCTGGTCGGCGACGTCGAGGTCTCGCCGGTGCCCTTCCCGATCGGCGTCAACGGGATCGTCTACGACGACGAGGTCGACATGGTCCTGGTCACCAACTCGCAGGTCCCGGCGATCCTCGAGATCCCCGACGACGATGGCATCGCGGGCGACATCGAGATCATCGCGCAGGGAGAGCACCTGCGCGGCGCCGACGGGTTGGTGATCGATCGCAACGGCGACCTGTTCGTGGTCGCGAACTTCAACTCGTCGGTGCTGCACGTCGATCGCTGCAGCGGCGCGGCCGAGGTCGTGGCCGATGGCAGCGACGGGCTGGTGTTCCCGGCCACCGCGGCGTTTGGCCAGTACGGGCCCGACAAGCGGGCGTTGTTCGTGACCAACTTCGGGTTCGGGGCGGGCCCCTCGGCGCCGGTTGGACTGCTCAGGATCGAGGTCGGAGTCAAGAGCGAGAAGCACCCGACGGGCAACTGAGCGGTTTGCCCGAGCGAGCGGAACCTCGCCACGTGTCGGGCTACGCTCGGCTCGTGAGCGGGTCCGATCGATCTCCGAGCTGGGTGCCGTGCATGCTCGCGCTCGCGCTCGGGTGTAGGGGCTCGTCCTCGACGACGGTGGTCGCCGTGGACGAGCCCTCCGCAATTCCCGAGCCCTGTGCGGGCGCCGAGCCGTGCGTCCAGACACGAGCCACGGCGCATGTCGATCCAGTACGCGCGAGCGAGGCCGCGGAGCGGCCGCTCGACGTTCTCGTCACGAAGCTCGGTCTCGAACTCGAGCGCGAGCTCGCGTGGGCGCCCGAGCCCATGCAGAGCTGCAAGGTGAATGGCGAGGGTGAGTGTGTCTACACCCCCCGCGAGCATCGTGAACGAGAGACGAGCGAGACCAGCTTCGAGCCGATCCCCTACGCCGACGGCGAGCGCGAGCTGCTCGAAGCCTTCGCGCTCTACGAGCGCCACGCCGAGCCCGATGACACCCTGCGAGCCGTCCGACGTCACCACGTTCGGCTGCGCCTCGATCACCACGACTACGACGAGGCGGTGCCACTGCTCGAGAGCTTCGTGCTCGACTACGGCGATCACGGCGGTGCGGTCTGGGCAGCCAGCGCGCTGATCGACGCGCTGGTCATTCAGATGACCAACACCCGTGAGGGCGACGCGGTCGTGATCGAGCGCCTGAGCGTCTGGATCGATCGGCTCCCGACGCTCCCGCTATGGACCCGCGACGACGCGAGCGAGCTGCGAGCCAGCGTCCTCGCGCTCCGCCGCGGCGTCGCGTGGCAGCACGCCATGGTCGCTCGCGACGAGGGCGTGGTCGCATGGGAGCAGGCGAAGCTGGATGGGATCCCGCCTTCGCTCGAGAGCTTCGAGCGCTGCGCAGAGCGCTTCGTGGCCATCGCCGAGGCGTTTCCTGACGAGCGACCCGACGCCGCGTTGTGGAACGCGGCGATCTGCTTCGACGCTGCCGCCGAGCTCGAGCGCGCAGTGCTGACCCGCGTGAGCTTGTTGGAGCGCTACCCCAACAGCGAATTCACGCGCGACAACCTGCGCAACCTGGCCGTGACCGAGCACGTGTTGCTGCGTTGGGATGCTGCGTTGGCGCACTACTTCGAGTTTGCGCGTCGCTACCCAAACGATTGGGACAACCTCCACGTGCTGACCCATGCCTACGCGATCGCCTCCGCAGTCGCGCCCGCGCGAGCCGAGCGAGCGCTCGAGCTGCTCGAAGCGCTCTATGATGAGAAGGACCCGAGCCGGGCTGCACGCTGGCGATGGGCAGCCCGGCCCGAGTCAGCGCGCGAGCTCGAGGACCACGGCGAGCGCTTCTTGCAGGACTACCGCCGCAAATGGTACGCCGGGCACCTGGATGCCCTGCGTGTGCTCGGCGAGCTCGGCTGGGCGGCGGCTTGTTCCGAGCGGCTCGACGATGGGCTCTGCGTCGCGCGTCGGGAGCCGGCCGAAACCACCGATTGCACGCTCTCCGGCAGCGCGGCGCCCGAGCTGCGCCGCCGCAAGGCCAAGCGCTCGGCTGCGGCGCTCGAGCGCTTCGAGACGATCTCGAGGCAGCGCGGGAAGTCCCTGCCTTTGACCACCGGCTTCGATGAGAGCGTGGACCCACCGCTGATCGCCGAGGCGTTTGCGTCCGCGCTCTTTCACGCGATCGAGCCGCGCCTCGAGGCGTTCCTGATCGCCGGACCGGATGCCCCCGACGCGCTCGCGCAAGCCGAGCAGCTCGACACCGCCTATCTCGAGGTCGTGGCGCTCGACCACGTGCCCTATGCGATCCGAGCCCACGCTCGACGGGCGCGCGTGTGGGAGCTGCTCGCCAACCCGGGCCTCGAGCGGCGCGACGGCGTCTGCCATCCAGTCGACGAGCACGCCGCCGAGCTTCGACGCCGGACGATCGCGGCCTACGAGGACTGCCTCGTGCTCGCGGTTCGAAACCAGTGGTTCACCGAACCCGCGCGGCGCTGCGAGGCGGCGCTTGGCCGGATCAAACCCGAAGAGGTTCCGCCCTTGCCGGAGCTGCTCGGCGAGCCTAGCGTCTCCTTCGTAGGAGTGCGCAGCGCGGGCGTGCAGGCGCCCTGGGTAGCGAACTGAGCCGCGTCTGCCCGCAAGCTTCGCGCGGGCCCGCCACCACCCGATCGACCGGTTTCGCCGCCGCCTGGACCGGCTATCCTCCCGGCCGTGGACGACCTCGAGCGCTTCCTCGACCTCGTCAAGCGCGAGCTCGGCTGTGACGACGCCCGCTTCGAGTACGGCGGCCGCGAGCCCGAGACCGGGCGGATCTGGGCTCGCGCGACCGGGGGTTGGCGGATCGTTGCGCTTTACGACATGCTGCCGAACGACCGGGCCGGCAAGCAGCGCAAGCTGCAGGGCTTGATCGACACCTTCACTGGCGTCGGCGAGCAGCTCGAGCATAAGAGCCCGCGCTTCGCCACCACGGTCGCCGCTCAGGAGGTCGACGACGCGCTCGCGCTTTTGGCCGAGAAGACCAACGCCCTGCGTGCGCTGGTGATCGACGAAGACTCGCCCGTGGTCTGGGGCAGCTCCGAGGTCCCGCGCGGGGCCGAGGACGTCGAGATGATGATGTCGATCGCCGAGCTGGCCGAGTCGGCGATCCAAGCCCGCGTCGACCTCGGGGAGCTGGTCGGGCTCGACGACGTCGCCCTGCGCGACCGGGTCCAGTCGATCGAGCCGCGCAAGGTCAGGGACCGGCTCTTGCGCAAGATCCCGCTGATCCGCGACCTCGGCTTGGCCCGCACGGCCGAGGACTGGGCGCAGCACTTCGTGGTGTGTCGGGCGGTCGCCGCGATCCGCCGGGCGCCCGAGCGCCACTATGCCGTCGAGGACGGGGTCGCTTGGCTGACGCGGGATTTTGGCGGGATCTATCACGTGGTGCTGGTCTACGACGGGGAGTTCTCCGAGCTGCAGGCGACCGGGGTGATGCTGCGGGCTCTGCCGGCGATCGAGAACCTCGTGCTCTCGCTGCCGCCGATCGAGCCGACGCCCAAGGGGGCGCGGGTGATCCAATTCAAGGGGCGCTGAGCTGTTCGAAGGTTGCGGACGAGCCTGCTAGCCTTCGGGGAGCAGGTTCGTACGCAACGAGTAGGGGAGTCCGCCGACACCCTCGACCAGCGTCACACGTAGGTAGTATGTGCCGGGGTCAGCGAGGCGCCGGTGGATGGCCTCGATGTTCTTCTCATAGGGGATCTCTCGGCCTTTGGATTCCCACAGCAATTGCTTGTCTTGGTAGATCTCGAGATCGAGGTTTCCCCACTTGGGGTTGAAGAGCGCCAAAATACCGAAGTAGAGCGGGCCTGATGTAGTGAATTTGTACCAGTCGTCATCTCCGGGGCAAAGTGAGGCCTCATAGAATCGGTCGTCAGCGAGGACGTACGCGGTTGCTGCCTTGTCGTTTCCAGAGGCTCCCTCGAGAGCGTCTTTCGTGCAAGTCTTGCCGCACTGGCGGTTGATGCACATGGGGCCCTCAGGTGTGCAGTCAGCGTTGGAAAGGCACTCGACACAAAAACCATTCGCGCAGTGTGGCTCTTCTGTCGTGCATTCTGAAGCTGCGTTGCACTCGGGGGGAGCCGCTCCGCTGCTCGTTTCGTCACCGATCTCGTCGCTACTCTCGGTTCCAGCTCGGTCGTCCGGGCACCCGACGAGCACCAGGCAGAGCGGGAGGATGAACGCCAAATCGGTACGGGGCATTGGGCTAGCTCGCTCGGCGGGTGAGGTTAGTTCTGCACGCTGGTACAGCAGCAGGAGGCGTGCGTGTAGAGTTTGTCGTGATAAAACTTGTTGAAGGGGATCGGCTCGGCGCATCCAGCAGAGCCGGTGGTGATGGAACCGTGGCTGCACGGGGTTTGGGTGGGGAGTACCGCCTTGTGCATGATCGATGCGATGCCGCACGTGTACGGGTTCGAAGGCGTGTCGACTTGGGAAACGCAACTCTGGTCGATGCTCGCACAATAGTCGTTGCAAGTCGTGAACCCGTCTTCCGCATCGATGCATCCGATCATGGCCGGCGTGCAATCGCTCCCTATGCAAACGGCGCCTGCTCCATAATTTAGGCAAGAATTGCCGCAGCCTCCGCAGTGATAGTCATTGTTGAAAGTGTAGATGCACTCTCCTTCGCAGAGCACGAGCGGAGGCTCGCAGACGTTCGGGAGATCCGGCGTTGGCGGGTCGTCGTCCTCACCGTCGTGCATGTCGGACGTGGTCGAGGAACTCGAGGAGTCGGGACCTCCCGATGGGCCGCAGCCGATTAGCACGAAACCAAGTGCGATGAACCGGAGTATACGAAGAAGCTCGAGCATGACTGAGATCCTCAGTTGTCGACGCCGCGCACGAGCGCGCGCCAGTTGAAGGCTTGCATCTGCGCGGCACCGTGCGCGCTCGCTGCCGATGCGTTGAAGTTCGCCCAAAAGGACGCATCTCGAGTGTTGATGGGCCACGGGTACGCGTTCGCGGGCAACCGCAGGACCTCGGTGGCCGAGAAGACGGGGCTGGGGCCCGAAGTCAGGTCCCACAGGAAGAACGCCCAATCCCGCTGGACGCCGATCCCGGGCAGACAATTGAGCGCATGATTGCAAGTATTCGCGATGTAGGCGCTGGTGATCGGATCGTCGGTCGCGTGGGTAGCGAAGAACTTGGCACCATCGGTGTCGAAGCGATACCCGACGCCCTCGAAGAGCTCGTTCCACACCGCGAGCGCGTAATAATCGGCGTACCCCTCGACAGCCGCCGCGCTCTGATACTCCAAAGATGTCCAATCGTGACTGGCGGTGCAGGTTACCTGGGAGTAACAGTAATCGGCCCCGGGATCGTTGATGTGCGTGGTGATGAAGTCGCCGAGGGTGACTGCGTGGCCGTACTCGTGCGCGAGCGTGTACTTGCGACGATGCGCGAACCCACGCAGCATCACCGTGGCGTTTCGGCCGATGATGTCCCCGGTCGTGGCCTCGGGGTAGCCGGCGAGCTCCATCACGGCGGCGGCGTCGTTGTAGTGGACGGCGTAGGTCAGCCGATCGCGTCCGTGCGGGTGGCGCTGCTCGGAGAAGGCCAGTCCCCACAGCATGATCCTCGGCTGAGGTTGATCCATGGCGATCGTGAGCTCGATGTCCGTCGTCTGTGGTACGGGGACGTCGAGTTCGTCGCGGGTCATGGTGCAGTCGTCGGCCCCGCAGTAAATGGCCGCAATATGGTTCCCAGTGTCACGCCAGAAGCTCCAGTTCACGTACTGGAACGAAACGATCGCATCCAGTGTGTCGAAGAACCCGGTGCAGCCGTCGGCGCCGATCGGCCGCCACCCCCACAGGACTCCAGTCGAGTCCCGCACCTGCACCAACATCCGCGCGGGGGCAAATCCGTCCGGATCATCCCGCCGGCCGTAGTCCTCGCCGGCGTCGTAGCCGTCGAAATCGAGGATATTGGGGCTCAGCGATCGTGGCGACGCGTCGATGACCGACCAACCGATGTCGTACCGCAAGCACAGCCGGTGCTCGGCAGCCCTCTGCACGCCCAGTTGTCAGCGACGCCAGGGCGCAAATCGCCAGCGGCAAACTACGGCCTCTCGTGAGAAGAAGCGCTCCCACATTCGAGAACACTATCAGGCGGTCTGAGCCCGTCCACTATCATTGACCGCCACTTCTGGACGCGCTCCGCTTCCCTCTTCGTACTCCTGGCGTTACTGTCGGGCGACGTGTCCGCCGATCCCGAGGTCATCGTCATCGGAGCCGGCCCCAACGGCCTCGTCGCTGCGTGCACGCTCGCTCGCGCGGGCCTGAAGGTGTTGGTGCTCGAAGCCCATCCGACGCGTCCCGGCGGCGCGCTGGCCCACGAGGAGGCGACGTTGCCCGGGTTCGTGCACGACGTCGGGGCAGCGTTCTTCCCCTTCTCGCAGATCAGCCCGGCGTTTCGCTCCCTCGATCTCGCCCAGTTCGGGTTGCGCTGGACGTTTTCGCCGATCGACAGCGCTCACCCGGCCCCGGATGGCAGCCTCGCGGTGTTGGCCCGCGATCACGAGTGGATCTCCAAGTGCTTCGGATCGCCCGAGGACGCGGCGAAAATGCGGGCGATCGCTCGCTGGCACCGAGAGGTCGAGCCCAACTTGCTGCCGGCGATGCTCGAGACCTTTCCGGCGATCGGGCCCGGGCTGCGGCTCTTGCCCTTCGCGATCTTTCGGGTGCTCTCGATCTTCCTGCGCAGCGGAGCCGCGCTCTCGCAGGCGTGGTTTCGCAGCGAGGCCGCGCGCCGGGTGATCCCTGGTCTCGCGCTGCACACCGACGTCGGGCCCGACGACACGTTCGGATCGGGGATCGGCTACATGCTGGCGATGATGTCCACCTCGGGCGGCAACGCGATCCCGCAAGGTGGTTCGGGGGCGATTACTGCCGCCCTGGTAAAAATGCTCGAGCACCACGGCGGGGAGATCCGCGTCAATTCGCGGATCACGAAGATCGAGGTTGTCGACGGTCGAGCAGGCGGCGTGGTGCTGGCCGACGGGACGGCGATTCGGGCGAGCAAGGCGGTCGTCAGCGACACCTCGGCGGCGTCGCTGCTGCTCGATCTCGTCGATGGCAAGCACCTTCCCGGGCGGATCGTCCGAAAGATGCGGAGCTTTCGCCAAGGCTGGGGCACGTTCAAGGTCGACTGGGCGCTCAATGGGCCAGTGCCCTGGGCGATCCCCGAGCTGCACCAAGCAGCGGTCGTGCACGCGGGCGATTCGATCGAAGATCTCCGACGATTCACCAACGAGGTTCGCGGGGGATCGCTGCCTTCGAACCCCTATTTGGTGATCGGTCAACAATCGCTGAGCGACCCGAGCCGAGCGCCAGCGGGAAAGCATACATTGTGGGCCTATTCGCGGGTCCCGAATCGGGCGCCCTCGGGTGATTGGGCCAGCGAGCAAGAGCGCTTCGCCGATCGGATCGACGACCGCATCGAGGGGCTCGCGCCCGGCTTCAAGGCGGCCGTGCTCGGGCGGCGGGTGGTATCTCCGGCCGCGCTCGAGGCGATGGACGCCAACCTGGTGGGCGGGGACCTCGGCGGCGGCTCGAATGCCTGGCACCGATTGTTGATCTTTCGCCCGGTGTTTCCCTGGTTTCGCTATCGCATGCCGGTGAAGGGGCTGTACTTGTGCTCGAGCTATACGCACCCGGGCGCGGGCGTGCACGGAATGTGCGGGTTCAATGCGGCGGGGATCGTCTTGCGGGACCTCGGGTGATGTCAGAGGGGCACCCTCGGCTTGCTCCGGGGCTCCGTCGAAGCTTCAATGAGAGGAAATGCTTCCCCCGCGCCTGCGTCGGATCCTCCCGCACGCCCTCGGGCTGACGCTCGCGGTCGCGCTCTTGTGGCAAGGGAGCGCCGAGCTCGAGCATGCGGCCAGCGAGGCCGAGGCGTATGGCCTGCGCGTCGACGAGCTCAACCCGATCATGGACGCGGGCTCGGACACCTGGCGCGCGCGGGTCGTGCCGATCCAAGACGCGGCGCGGGTGCAGCTGCGTGTCGATGGTCAGCTGATCCCTGCCCCGCCTGGCCTCGCGGACGGGCAGATCGAGCTCACCCGCGACGCGCTGCTGGCCGCGTCCGGGCTCGACGGGGTTGATCCGGGCTGGCACTTCGTCGAGGCGGCGATCGAGCGTCGCGGCGGACGGCGGGAGGCGATCACCGAGGGGCTGCTGGTCGGCTCGTTCGCCACGATCGCGCCCCCGACCCCCGCCGGCCCAGGTCAGCTGCCCGAGCGCTGCGACGTGGCCTTGAGCGCGTCGGAGCGGCTGCTGCAGGCGCTGCTCGTGCCGCAGCTCGAAGCCCGCGTGCTGCCCGAGCTGCAGGCCAACGCGTACATGGGGCCGGACACGAAGATCACCCACGCGCGCCTCGAGCTGCTCGACGACGCGATCCGCTTCGAGCTCGAGCTCAGCGGCGAGAACACGCTCGGGGTCTCCGGGGTGATCGCGGCGTGGGTCGACGGCGAGCGGAAGCTGCAGGCCAAGCTCGTGGCGCTCGGCGAGGTCGAGTTTCGAGGCACGCTTCGAACCCAGGCCCGCGCGGTCGGGGCTGGGGGTGGGGCGATCGTCGGCGGTCTGATCTTCGGCCCGCTCGCGCCGGTGGGCGCGTTCGCGGGCGGCTGGCTGGCGGACGACTTCGTGTCCGACAAGGCGCGCTCGGTCGTGCGCTCGCAGATCGACGCGGGGCTGGACGAGCTCTCGGGCGTCGAGCTGCTGCCGGAGAGCCTCGAGCTCCTTCCGGGCGAGTCAGGGTCGCGGGTGCGGCTGGGGTTCTGCTCGCGCACGCGGGTGCGCGGTGACGGGCTGGTCGCGGGGCTGTGGGTGGTGCCCGAGCAAGGGGAGCAGCGCTTCGAGCTCGGTGTGGAGGGGTCGTTGGTCACCGGGACCACGCCGACCTTCGAGGCGCTCGGCGGCGATGAAGATCTCCGGGTCGAGCTCAGCCTCGATCTGCTCAACGCGTTCTTGACCGAGTGGACGCGCTCGGGGCTGCTGCTCGACAAGCTCGAGCTCGGAGCCTCGCTCGAGCGGGCCAACGCGGAGCTGGACGAGTGGACGCCGCTGCAGCTCAGCGGGCTGCGCCCGACCAGGCCGCCCGTGCTGACGCCCGCCGGGGGCCCGCAGCAAGGCTTCGTGTTCGGGCTCGGCGGGCTCGAGGTCGAGCTGAGCGGCGTCGAGGAGCAGCCCTGGGGGAAGGTGCTGGTCACCAGCGAGGGCACGCTGCAGCTCGACTGGCAGGAGGAGTCGCGCACGTTGAAGCTGAGCGGGAGCCTCGATCGGCTGGCGCTCACATGCGTGCAGGCGAGCGAGGATGGGGCCGCGCTGCTGCGACCTTGCTTCGTCAGCGTGCTCGAGGCGGTCGAGGTCCGCGAGCGGATCGACGAGCGGCTGCGGACCGACGATCGAATGCCTGCGATCGCGCTGGGAGATCTGCTCGCGGAGCGCTTGGATCTCTCGCTCGACTCGCTCTCGCTCGAGCGGCCCCACCCGGGGCTGCTGCGGTTGAGCGCGAAGGTGCGGCCGGAGCTGGTGCTTCCCGACCCGGAGCCGAAACCCTAGCTGTCGCGATAGATCAGCACCAGCGAGCCGAGCTCGAGCGCGACGATCCACAAGGTCGTGACCATCACGCTGCGGACCATCGCGACCGTCACGTCCTCGGCC
>CBFGLP010001204.1:0-2240 GCA_965649595.1 uncultured Myxococcales bacterium
CCAGTGCAGCGTGTTGAGGCTGTAGTCGGAGAACTGGATCTCGGGCAGCGCGGTCGCGCCGTGGTGGAGAGCGAAGCCGGTCGCGACGCCGAGGATCAGCGGCTCGTTGATCGGGGCGTCGCGGACCTGCTCGGGGAAGCGCTCCCACAGGCCCTTGGTCGCCTGCATCACGCCGCCACGCTCGGCCACGTCCTGACCGTAGATCCAGGTCATCGGGTTGGCCTCGAGGATGTCGCGCATCGCCGCTCGGATCGCGCCGTTGAGCGAGATGATCGTCTCGCGCCCGACCGGCGGCGGCTCGACGACCTCGGGGTAGGGATCGCGGATGTGCTCGAACGCGGACTCGTAGCCCGGCTCGGGCTCGCTCTCGCTGATGCGCATGGTCTCGAGCACGTAGTCGTCGGCCTGCTTGCCGATCCGGCCGAGATCGACGCGCTTGTACCAGTCGGCGCCGGTGGTCTCGTTGTTGCGCCGGACGATGTCGTCGGGCGCGAGGATGCCTTCTTCCACGAGGGCCTCGCCGAAGTCGGTCAGCGGGTCGTGGGCCTCGAACACGAAGTTGTACACGCCGGCGTTGCTGTGCCCGTTGAGGCGCGGGAGGTTGCGGATCCAAAACAGCGCGGGCAGCTGGTGATCGCGGCAGTAGGCTGCGGCGGCCTTGGACTGCTCGAACACGTCGAGGAAGTCGTTGCCGTCGGCGGTGAAGTAGGCGAACCCGAACGCCTTGGCGTAGGACTCGAGATCGTGGATGCCCCGACCGTCGCGCGGCTTGACGCTGATCGCGATGCCGTTGTCGGTCACGCACACGTACATCGGCAGGCGCAAGATCGACGCGGCGGTCATGCCCTCGTGGAAGTCGCTCTCGGCCATCGTGCCGTCACCGACCACGGTCACGACCACGCTGTCGGTGAACCCGCGCCGCCGCAGGCCCTCGGCGTAGCCGACCGCCTTGCTGAACTGCATGCCCAGCGCGCTTTGGACCGGCAGCATGCCGTAGCGCATGTCGTTGAAGTGCGCGGTCATCTGCCGGCCGCCGCTCCAGGGATCGGTCGAGCGGCTGAGCTGCTGGCGCATGTGATCGAGGTGGAAGTCGGGGTAGCCGCGCAGGCGAGCCCACGTCGAGAGCATCCCCGCCGAGCGGTAGTGTCCGCAGATGCCGAACGCGTCGGGGTTGACGACCTCGTCGAAGGCGAGCGCCTGGGCGGCGCCGTGCAGCTCTTCGCCCGGGCCCCAGATCGCGAACTTGATGTTGCCCTTGGAGCACTCCTGGACGACCCGCTCGACGTGACAGCGAGCGATGCACATCTCGCGGTAGGCCAGACGCAGCCGATCGGCGGTCAGGTTGGGGTGTTCGGCGAGCCTCGTCAGTGGGTACCTGGCGACCATGCGCAGCGAAGGTATGTCATCGCTCGCGAGGGGTAAACGGCGAGCCGAGCCGAGAGCTAGGCGCGAGTCGAGAGTCGACGCGCGCATCGGGGTGCGCAGCGCGGTCGCTCCCGCTCCCGCATGCAGCGCGTGCGCGATGCGGTACGTGTGAGCGCTGAAACGAACGAGCCCGCTCGCGTCGGCGAGCGGGCTCGTGTGTGCGGAGGCCGGTCGGCTCAGCCCTGCGGGTAGCCGCCGCCCTGCGGGGGATAGCCGCCACCTTGCTGCGGATAGCCGCCGCCCTGCTGCGGATAGCCGCCCTGCTGCGGGTAGCCGCCCTGCTGCGGGTAGCCGCCCTGCTGGGGATAGCCGCCCTGCTGCGGGTAGCCGCCCTGCTGCGGGTAGCCGCCCTGCTGCGCGTACCCACCTTGGTCGGGCTGCGGGTAGCCACCTTGTTGCGGGTAGCCCTGCTGCGGCTGATAGCCACCTTGTGGCGGCTGATAACCACCCTGCGGCTGCGCTTGCTGGCCTTGGTTCGATGAGCCGAGATCGACCTCGGGCACCTCGAATTTACCGATGTCCTTGATGCCTGCCTCGAACGCGGCGAGCCCCTTGCGAGCCTCGTCCTCGACGTTGCGGCCGTTGGCCTTGGCCATGTCGAAGTACATCTGCACGCTGATCATCGCGCCGATCGTGCTCACGATGCCGGCCCCGCCCGTGGACAGCAGCGTGGTCAGGCCCGCGGCGAGGTAGGCGAAGAACCCGGCCAAGAAGAGCTTGCCGAGCAAGCCGAAGAGCACGCCGATGATCGCCCCGACGATCCCCAGCGCGATCATGGGCAGCACGCAGATCAGCGCGACGATCACGATCTTGAC
>CBFGLP010001205.1:0-6063 GCA_965649595.1 uncultured Myxococcales bacterium
GATCTGCTGGTGCCCTTCCACGTCAAGCTCGACGTCGAGGGCTACAACATCGCCCCCAACAACGTGTTCTTCGAGGGCGACTTCAACCTCTACGTCGGCTGCTGCGACGATCCCTACGAGTACAGCTTCTATTGCTACTACGGCTCGTACATCACGATGTTCCCGCCGGACGGGATCGAGGACCTCTCGGTGCTCAACACGCTCCCGGGCACGTTGACGGTCACGATGACCACGCCAGACGGCGACGTCGAGCAGGTCGTCCCCGTCGAGCTGTGGGCGATGTCGGACGAGACCTGGGAGTTCTGCGAGTACGGCTACGGCAGCGGCATCGAGCCCGCCCCGCACGACCACCTGGCGATCCCGGTCGACTGAGATCGACCGTGCGTCCGACCCTCCCCAGCCTGCTCGCGCTCGCGCTGCTCGGCCTCGCCTGCCGCGGCGACGACCCCACAAGCGCACCTTCGGCGCCCCTGCCGACGCCGCCGGTCGCCAAGGTCGTCCCGCACCTGCTCGAGATCCACGGCCACCAGCGGATCGACAACTACTACTGGCTGCGCGAGCGAGACGACCCCGAGGTGATCGCCTACCTCGAGGCCGAGAACACCTACACGGCGGCGATGACCGAGCACAGCGCGGCGCTGCGGTCCACGCTCGAGACCGAGCTGGCCGCGAGGATCGAGCAGGACGACCAGAGCGTGCCGATCCGCGAGCGCGACTACCTCTACTATACCCGCTGGGAGGTCGGCGGCGAGTTCCCGATCTACTGTCGCCAGCGCGCGCCGACCGGCTCCGAGCCAGCCGGCCCCGAGCAGGTGATCCTCGACGTCGACGCGCTCGCCGAGGGTCACGACTACTTCGACACCGACGGGCTGAGCCTGAGCGAGAGCCAACAATTGCTGGCCTACGCCGTCGATACGATCGGTCGCCGCTTCTACACGATCCACGTCGAGGACCTGCGCAGCGGCGAGCTGCTCGACGATCGTATCCCCGCGGTCACTGGCGAGCTCGCGTGGGCCAACGACGATCTCCACTTGTTCTATACCCGCCAGGATCCCGAGACCCTGCGCTCGTTTCAGGTCTATCGCCACACGCTCGGGGACGACCCTGCACGCGACGCGCTGATCTACGAGGAGCGCGACCCGACCTTCGACGTCTGGCTGTGGAAGACCAAGTCGCGCGGCTATGTGGTGATCGACGCCGCGCAGACGCTCAGCACCGAGTCGTGGGTGATCGACGCCAACCGCCCGATCGACGCGCCGCGGCTGATCCAAGCGCGCGAGCGCGGGCTCGAGTACGACATCGATCACCTCGGCGATCGCTTGTTCGTGCGCACCAACCTCGACGCGCCGAACTTTCGCTTGATGACGACGCCGGTCGACGCGACCGAAAAGCAGCACTGGCGCGAGCTCGTGCCGCACCGTCCCGACGTGCTGATCGAGGGCTTCGAGCTGTTCTCCAACCACTTGGTCGTCGCCCAGCGCCGACGGGGGCTGACCGAGCTGGCCGTCACTGCGCTGGCCGAGTCGGGCGCCCCTGATCAAGAAGCCGAGCCGCACACGATCGACTTCGGCGAGCCGGCCTACGTCGCGTGGGTCGGGCCCAACCCCGAGCTCGACACCACCACGCTGCGCTTCGGCTATGCGTCGATGACCACGCCCGACTCGGTGTTCGACTACGACCTCGACACGCGGGAAAAGACGCTGCGCAAGCAGACCAAGGTGCTCGGCGGCTTCGCTGGCGAGGACTACGTGACCGAGCGGATCGACGCGCCAGCCCGCGACGGCGTGCAGGTGCCGATCTCGCTGGTCCGGCGCCGCGACACCCCGCGCGACGGTACGCCGCCGCTGCTGCTCTACGGCTACGGAGCCTACGGCGGCAGCGTCGAGCCCGAGTTCGACAGCAACGTCATCTCGCTGCTCGATCGCGGGTTCGTCTTCGCGATCGCCCACGTCCGCGGCGGTGAAGAGCTCGGCCGCGCCTGGTACGAGGGCGGCAAGCTGCTCGACAAGCGCAACACCTTCACCGACTTCATCGACTGCGCCGAGCACCTGATCGCCGAGCGCTACGCCGATCCCGAGCGTGTCTATGCAGCCGGCGGCAGCGCGGGCGGCCTGCTGGTCGGGGCCGTGCTCAACATGCGACCCGACCTATTCGACGGCGCGATCGCCAACGTGCCATTCGTCGACGTGGTCACGACCATGCTCGATCCCTCGATTCCGCTGACGACCTTCGAATACGACGAATGGGGGAACCCGACGGATCCGGCATATTATGCATACATGTTATCATACTCGCCCTATGACAACGTCGTGGTCCAGGACTATCCCGCGCTGCTGGTGACCACCAGCTTGCACGATTCGCAGGTGCAATATTGGGAGCCGGCGAAGTGGGTCGCCAAGCTGCGGACGCACAAGACCGACTCGAACGTGCTGTTGCTGCGCACCGACATGAGCGCCGGCCACGGCGGCTCGTCGGGGCGGCTCGAGAGCCTCGAAGACACTGCGTTCGAGTACGCGTTCTTGCTCGACCTCGCGGGCTAGCTCCTGTCGCTCACTCTTCGACGACCACCGGGAGCTCGAGCACGTTGTTGCCATAGTCGCGCTCGACCAGCGTGGCGTGGGCCTTGCCCGGGGGCGGCAGGTTGACCTCCATCCGCAGCGTGTACTCGCCCGGCGCCACGTCGGTGACGTCGATCCACTGGCAGTCGAGCGTGTACGCGTAGGTGTCGGACCAGCCGAGCGAGATGCCCTGATTGAAGCAGGTGTAGGTCTGGTCCTGCATGCCCAGCTCGGGCCACGCCCAGCTCTCCCAGTCGACCAGGCAGAACGCCTGCTTGTGCCCACTCGCAACCACCGAATCGCCGTCGAGCAGCGTGTAGCGGGCGTAGTCGTCGAAGTGATAGTGGGCGTGACAGGGCGACCAGGAGTAGAGATCGGGGTGGTTGGACGGGACGCCGAGCACGAGATCGCGGCTGCCGACGTTGGCGGTCTTGGTGTCGAAGCGCAGCACTCGACGCCAGCCGGTCCCGTCGACGCAGCCCTCATAGACGGTGCACGCGTCGGGGGCGACCCAGATGTTGCTGGTCGTGATCGTGAGCTCGTCGTCGATCACCTCGAGGTCGGGCGCATCGCAGCCGAGCGGTCCTGTGAGCGTGCCGCCAGGCTGTGCGGGCGGATCGTCGCCGATCGCCGGGACCGGCGGCTCGCAGCGGTAGACGCCCGAGAACACCGGACCGCGAGGGCAACAGACGAGATCGGCACCGCAGGCGGCCGCGGGGTTGTCGGGATCGCAGATCGCTCCGAGCCCGGGCTGGCAGAGCTCGGCGCTCAGGTAGCCCTCGACGCGGACCGAGTCGATCGCCGCCTCGACGATCACCTGCTCGGGCAGCACGAGATCGCGGGCGGTGATCCGCAAGCGAGTGTCGGGCACGAGCTCGATCCCGCAGGCCGCGAACGCGACCGTGGTCCAGACGTTGGCCGGGTCGGCCCCCGCCCCACCATCGAGCAGCTCGAGCACGTGCACGGCCACGCCCTCGGGCGCGTCGGGATCGGGCATCAGCAGGGCCAGCTCGAGCTGGACCCCGGTCGGGACCAGGGTCGAGCGATAGAAGAAGCGATCGAGCGAGACGCTGAGCCCCGCGTAGCCGCTCGGATCGAAGGGCGGCGAGATCAATATCGCCGCGCCCTCGTCGACGTCGGCCTCACCGAGCAGCCCATCGGGGTTATGGCCGGTGTACATGCAGGCGTCCCCGTTCGCGCACGCGCCCGGCTGCGCGAGCGCCCCTTGATCGTCGCTGACCTGCTGGGGGACGCCGCGGACCCACGCGCCGGTGTTGGCGTCGCCCTCGACCGTCCAGCCGAGATCGCCAGAAAAATCGTCCTCGAAGATCAGCTCGCTGTCGCCGACGAGCTGCGTGGTGAACTCCCAGGTCGCGCTATCGGGCGACTCGCGCTCGGGCGCGCTCGGGTCGAAGGCGCGGACCTTCCACGCATATTGGCGATCACCGAGGAAGTCGAGCGGGCCCGTGCAGGTGTCCGAGAACCCGTAGCTGCCGAGCTTGCCGTTGGCCAGCTCGATGTCGTCGACCCACACGCGATAGGCGATCGAATCGCCTTCGGGATCGCTGGCGGGGCTCCAGCACAGCTCGGTCGAGATCGGGACGTCGAGCGCTCCATCGGATGGGCTGAGCAGCTCGGGTGTCGATGGCGGGAGGTTGTCGGCCGAGCCGTCGGTCGTGTCCGTGGTGTCGGTGTCGCTCGCTTCGTCGTCGGTGCTCGCGGGGCGCGAGCAGGCCCCGAGCAGCGCGAGCGCGCTGAAGACCGGTAACCGACGCAACGAGGACATGCTGCGAGGCTGCCACAGTTCCCGGCGAGGGCGTATGGTGCAGTGGTGATGGCGAAGTCAGCCATTCGCACGATTGGACCGACGCTGCTCGGGCCAACGCTGGTGCTGCTCTCCCCCACCCTCGCCCACGCGGGCAACGAGGCCCACGCGCGCACGCCCGTGCTCTGGCCTTCACCCGCCTGCGGAGTCGTCGTCGATCGCTCCAGCGATCCGATCGTCGAGCTCGACTACGCGGTCCCCTACGAAGACACCACGCTCGGTCCCGACGAGCTGCCCGACAGCCGTCGCCACCAGTTCCTCGCTCTATGCAGGCAGCGGCCGATGACCGAGCTGCTGCCGACGTGGATCACCCGCGACGACGTCGACCGAGCCGAGCTCGCCGGGTTGGTCGAGCCCGACGCGGTTCACCCACGCGAGATCCTCGACGAGAGCTCGGTGTGGGCCGAGTGCTTCGAGCGAGTCACCGCCGACGACGAGCGTCGACCGATCACCTTCGCGATGGCCGACCAAGGCGTCGCTTGGGACACCAGCTCGACGCCGCTCGGGGTCTGGCAGGTCGCGGGCTACACCTTCGAGCCGGCCCTCAACCTGTGGGCGGCACGGCCGGGGTTCGTGAAGATCGTCGACGATCCCGACGACCCAGCGCAGGACCTCCCCGCGGCAGCGATCGTGTCCGACGAAGCGATCGTCCGTGCGGGTGAGCAGGTCGCGCTCGAGGCTTGCGTCGATCTGGTCACGCCCGGCACGGCGCTCGTGGAGTGGGCCCGCTTCGAGCCCCAGCTCGAGTGGGCGCCGCTGAGTGGCCAAGCAATCACGAACGATGGGCCGCTCACGATCTCGTTCACGGCTCCCATCGAAGCGGTCGGCGAGGAGATCCTGATCCGAGTGAGGGTGGTCGATGCGCTCGAGCGCGAGTTCATCGCGCACGCGAATGGGCGGCTCGGGATCGACGCATGTGAGAATGACGACTGCTCCGAGGACAGCGACGCTGGCTCGAGCTCGGCCTCGTGTACGTGCAGCGTGCGACCAACTACTTACGTGTGGCTACCGAGCTTGTCGCTCTTGGTCATCGGGGCTTGCCTGCGTCGTGGCAAAGCACCACGACGTGCAGACCTGGACGAGCCTGGAACTACGTAGGCATGCGTAAAATGCAGCCAATCAGCACTTTCTCGTGATCGACTCGCCGAGCGAGTGCGACTTACCAGGCGTGGTGAGGGCGAGGTGAGAGAGCCACCACGGTCGAACGGTCCAGCGGCGACGAAGCAACTCGAGTCGGAGTTGAAAGGGTGAAGGTTGGGGACCGTTCGTGCATTGAGCACCTGGAAGCGAGAGGCACGAGGGGCGTGAAGGGTCGACCGGGGGGTCGACGAGGTGGCTTCCAGGCGCGACCGGCTCGAGCCGGACTTTGCGAGCAGCGACGGGGGCGGAGCGGAGGGTCTGCTCCACCGAGGGGGGAAACGAGGTCAGGCGTTGGCTCCCGCCCCGCCCCCGTCGCTGGCTCGCGCTTTTTATTGGTTCGCCGCCCGGCAGTGGCGCCCAGCGCGATTAGCCCCCTCTGGGGGCTACCACGAGCGGCTGCGAACCCGAAAACCAGCCCACCGAGGTCGCTTTGCGCCCTCGCGGCCGCGCAGCGGCCGTGCGTGGCTGAGTGCACGACGCCTGCGGGGGCCAAAGCAGGTGGACAAGGGCCGGGACGCCCTCCATACTCCGCCCCTCCCG
>CBFGLP010001206.1:0-1899 GCA_965649595.1 uncultured Myxococcales bacterium
GTCAGCCGCCCGCGGCTGAAGGGCTTCGTCAGCCGCCCGCGGCTGAAGGGCTTCGTCAGCCCGTCCGGGCTGAAGGGCCGTCTCCGACTGGCCATGGCATCCGGGGGGAGATCGACCCCTCGTCCTCGACCTCGTCCGGCAACACGCCGCAGCCTCGCATGCGGGCGACCGCCAACGCCGAGCCAGCCGCGGTCGCGGGAGCTCGAGCTGCAGCACCAACCGCTTGGGCTCCGCCGCCGAGCTTCGTGCAGCCGGCGACCTTGCAGCGCTTGGTCTTGGTCGGCCGCGACGGCCGCGAGGGCGAGAGCTTCCCGCTGCGAGCCGCGGGCCTCGAGATCGGTCGACAAGCCGACATCTCGTTCCCGTCCGATTCGTTCGTCTCGCCTCGCCACGTCCGCGTCACGCCGATCGACCTCGGAGGTGGGAGTGGCGGCGGCGTGACGCTGGTCGATCTCGGCTCGCGCAACGGCGTGTACATGCGCTTGCGCGAGCCAACCCCGGTCTATCCCGGTGATCACTTCTTGCTCGGCAATGTGCTGCTCCGGCTCGATCGCGTCGACCAGCCCTGGGCCGAGCAGCCGCTCGACCCCTACGAGGTCCGCGGGTTCGGGACGCCGATCAAGCCGCCCTGGGCCGTGCTCACGCGCGTGTGCGTGGGCGAGATCGAGGACGACCGCTACCATCTTCGCGGCACCGAGATGATCATCGGCCGCGAGCAAGGCGACATCGTGTTCCCACACGACGGCTTCCTCAGCCGTCAGCACGCCCGCGTCCGCATGCAGGTGCACGAGAGCAGCATGACGGTGATGCTCGAGGACCTCGACTCTGCCAACGGCACCTACCTGCGTATCCGCGGCTCGGCCAACTTGGCCAACGGCGGCATGTTCCGCGTCGGCGACCAGATCTTCCGCGTCCGCGCCGATTGACACGACCCGAGGTCTCCCGTGGCCCGCATCGAGCTGTTCGCCCGTACCGAGATCGGCTGCGTCCGCGAGCGCAACGAAGACTCGTTTCAGATCGCCAACGTCGCGACCGGTGAGCGCGGCCTTCGGCCCGGCACCACCCAACAGGAGCTCGAGACCGGCGCGGCTCTGCTCGCGGTCTGCGACGGCATGGGTGGCGCTGCCGCGGGCGACGTCGCGTCCAAGATCGCCTCCGAGACGCTCTACGACGTGGTCATGAGCTACGCCCCGCTGCGCGACGCCATGCACGTGCAAGAGGCCCTGCTCGCGGCCGGGGTCGCGGCCAACCGGGCGATCGCCGAGTTCGCGCGCACGCACCCGGGCAAGCGCGGCATGGGCACGACCATGACCGCGACGCTGGTCTACGGCTACGAGCTGCACATCCTCCACGTCGGCGACTCGCGGGCCTACCTTCGCCGCGGTCGCGCGATCACGCAGCTGACCACCGATCACAGCATCGTCGGTCAGATGGTCGCCGCGGGTCAGCTGACCAAGGAGGAGGCGCGCGTCTACGAGCACCGCAACGTGCTCTTGCAGGCGCTCGGCGTCCAGCCGGTCATTCAGCCCGAGCTGGTCACGGTCCCGCTGCGGGCGGGCGACGTGCTGTTGATGTGCAGCGATGGCCTGACCGGTCCGCTCGAGGACGAGCGGATCCTCGACCTCATGCTCCACTACGAGGATCCGGTCCGTTGCTGTCGAGCGCTGACCGAGGCGGCTTGTGCTGCGGGTGGGCCCGACAACATCACGGTCACGATCGCGCGCTTCGTTGGGGATGGGCTGCCGATGCCGCAAGGCCGCGAGTCGGTCCAGGCCCGGCGAGCGACGCATACGCTGTCTTCTTAGGCCCCCCGCAGCCGTTGGAGACTCAGCCAGGCACGACCGCTTCGCGGTCGCGAGGTCGCTTTGCGACCTCGGTGGGCTGGTTTCGGGTTCGCAG
>CBFGLP010001207.1:0-4104 GCA_965649595.1 uncultured Myxococcales bacterium
GATCGATCGTCGCGCTGCTCGGATCCGCCAGCTCGAAGCCGCCGAGCAGCCGCGCGACTTCGTCGAGCGGTCGCTGGGTGGCCGACAGGCCGATCCGCTGCAGGGGCTTCGTCGGCCCCACAGGGGCCGAGTGGGGCTGGCTCGCGCCGGCTTGCTCGCGCTCGTACTCGAGCCGCTCGAGCGACGCGAAGAGATGAGCACCGCGCTTGCTCGCGACCATCGAGTGGATCTCGTCGACGATCACCGTGTCGACCGATCGCAAGGTCTCGCGCGCCTGCGAGGTCAGCAGCAGAAAGAGCGACTCGGGCGTGGTGA
Source organism: uncultured Myxococcales bacterium (assembly GCA_965649595.1). Lineage (GTDB taxonomy): Bacteria > Myxococcota_A > Polyangia > Nannocystales > Nannocystaceae > Plesiocystis. Next base: position 316 of record CBFGLP010001207.1, read on the forward strand.
TCAGGATATCCGGCGGGTGCCGGATCATGCGGGCGCGCTCTTGCTGCGGCGTGTCGCCCGAGCGCACGCCGACGGTCGGCAGCACGTAGGGGACGCCCTCGCGCTCGGCCACCGCTCGGATGCCGGCGATCGGTGCCCGCAGGTTGCGCTCGACGTCGACGCCGAGCGCCTTGAGCGGGGAGATGTAGAGGACCGAGACGCCGACATCGCGCCCGCGCTCACGCAGCACGGGCGTACGGGGAAACATCAAGCGATCGATCGCGACCAGAAACGCCGCCAACGTCTTGCCCGAGCCGGTCGGAGCGAGCAGCAGCGTCGACTGACCGTCGAGGACTGGTCGCCACCCCTTGCGCTGGGCAAGCGTCGGCTCGCGAAACGCCGCACGAAACCATGCCTGCACCGCCGGGTGGAACTCGAGCAGGGGATCGCTCTGCTTGGCGCGGCTGTCGGGCATTGACGAGCAGCCTGCCACTGGTACGAGGCGGCGTCAGCGGGTGGTGATGAAGCTCCTGACGGTGGTTGTCAGGGGGTGTCGACGCGGGCGGGCGAACCCAGCGCAGGGCGATGCAGATCACACGCAGCTGGCAGGATCTCCGCCCGCCGCTGCTACCCTCGCGCCCGTGCCGATCCCCGACGAGTTCCTCGCCGAGAGCCTCTACACGCCGGACCAGTGGTACATCCACGACGTGCTCGAGATCGACCGCGAGAACGATCGTGTGGTCGGGCTGTGCGACACCGAGCGCTTGATCGACCACCCGCTGGTCGTCGCGCAGCGACCCTGGCCGGGCCAGCCCAAGCACGTGCCGGGGATCGTGATGGTTCAGATCACCGGCACGCTCGGCAACATCCACGCGGTCGCGGTGCTGGGGCTGAAGATGAGCGAGGGCTGGGTCGGGTTCGGGACCAACATCCACGAGGCCCGCTTCGGCGGGCTCGGGAGGTTGGGGCCGGCGTTGATCTGCGAGATGAAGGTCGAGCGGATGCGGACGCTGCGAGGGCAGATGTTCGGGACCTACGAGTTTCGCTTCGAGCAGGAGGGCAAGGTGATCTACCGGTCGAAGCAGAGCGCGAGCTGGCTGCGGCCGAGCGCAGAGACGCAGGGCTGATCGCTCACAGCTCCCACCGCACCGTGGTCGTCCGCTCGCCCAGCTGCTCGTCGTGGCTGACCAACACGAGCGCCCCCGGGTACCCGACCAGCATCCGCTCGATCGCCTCGATCGCCGGCAGATCCAGGTGATTGGTCGGCTCGTCGAGCAGCAGCAACCAAGCCTGCCGAGCGAGCCCCAGCGCCAACGCGAGCTTGCGCGCTTCGCCGGGTGAGGGCTCGGGTGACCTCAGCACGTGCTCCGGATCGACCCCCGCTGCCGCGAGGATCTGCAGCACCCGACCCCGCTGATCCTTCGGCAGTCGGTGCAGCATGGCGAGCAACTCGCCACGCTCGCGCGAGTCGATGTCCTGCTCCAACCACAGCACCCGATCGCTGGGCAGCAGCTCGTTCGCGCGCCGACGCAGCGCTTGCAACAAGCTGGTCTTCCCAGCCCCGTTGCGCCCGCGCAGCCAGATCTTTTCCCCGCGCTCGATCTGCACGGCCCGTCCATCCGGCAGCCGCGCCCACGGGCCCGGCCCCACGCGGCTCAGCTCCTGCTCATCGAGCTGCACGAGCACGCGCTTGCGCGGCGGCTCCCAGTCGACGAAGAGCTGCCCGCCGAGCGGATCGCGGATCTCGAATTGCTCGAGCTCGTCCTGCCAGCGCTGCTGGACCGCGACGCTGCGGCGCAGCGCCTGCGCCTGACTGCCCGCGGCCCGGTGCGCTCGAAACTTGCGAGCGCTCGAGCTCGCGTCGTGGTCACGATGATCCGCCTTGCGGCTCGAGCTGCTGCGCGACCGCTCGGCGCTCACGAGCCGCCGGCGGTTCACGTCGACCTGACGATCCGCCCGTCGCTGCTCGGCCCGGGCGATGTCGTAGCGCTCGCGCTCGTGCTCGCGCTCCCGCTCGCGCTCGGCCAGCGCGGCCGCGTGAGCGCCCGGCCGCAGCTCGATCTTTCCTTCGTCGACGAAGAGCGTCTGCCCGGTCAGCGAGTCGAGCAGCGAGCGATCGTGGCTGACCAGCAAGCCGAGCCCGCGGTGCCCTCGCAGCGCCCGCACGATCAGCTCGCGCGACTCGACGTCGAGGTGGTTGCTGGGCTCATCGCAGAGCAGCAGGTCGGGCTCGTCGCTCAGCGCCCGGGCGAGCTGCCAGCGCTGTCGCTCGCCCGGCGAGAGGGTTGACCAGCGATCGAGCTGGCCAGGATCGAGCGCGAGCTGACCTCGCAGCCGCCGTGCGGAGCCCGAGTCGGCGAACGCCAGCTCGTCGAGCACGTCGGGCGCGAGCGCGTCGGCGTGGGTCTGCGCGACCCGGCGCCAGATCAGCGAGCGAGGCTCGAGCCGCAGCTCGCCTCGCTCCGGCGCCAGCTCGCCGGTGATCAACTTCAACAAGGTGGTTTTGCCCACGCCGTTGGGCCCGACCAGACCGATCCAAGCGGGGCCTTCGAGCACGGCGTCGAGCGGACGCGGAAAGGGACGGTGACCGTCGTGGGTGAACACGACGCGATCGATGACGATGCGGGGCATGGACGCTCCTGAATGCCGACCACCACCTCGCGCCGGCTGGCCCTGCCAGCTCGCGCGAGACGGCCTCTCTAGGTGAGGATCGAAGGCTTCAGAGGAGCGTCCGCATCGTCGACCCCGCGAAGGGCCAGCGACAGGATAGAGCGAAGCCGCTGGGCGTCAACCCGAGTGGCTGCTCTGGCTCGCCTCCCCGCATGGGCGCAAACGAGCACCGTGTGTCTCCATGGATGCCCGCGAGCGGCTTCTGATAGCGTGAGCCATGGTCTTCGCTCGCCCGCTTCGCTTGCCGCTGCTCCCGACGCTCGTGCTCTTGGTCATCGGTGGTTGCGAGGGCACCGGCAGCGCTCGCCAGGACGATGGCGTGGCGTCGGCCGACGAGGCCGATGAGAGCGGTGATGGGGATGGTGACGTCGAAGCCGGCGACTCGAACAGCACGAGCGACTCGAGCACGACCGACTCGGACACGACCGACGAGGGCACGACAGACACCGACGCCGACACCACGGCCGAGACCACCGGTGAGGACACGAGCACCGACACCGACACCGATGGCGATCCCGGCTTCGGTCCGTGGTGCGACGCGCCGCCGGTCTGCGACGCGCCGCCGCCCAACCCGGGGCCCGAGCTCGATTGGGAGCACTTCGACACCAACGTGGTCGTGCTGGCCGGCGATCCCAACCACCGCGTCCGCGACATGTTCTACGTGCCTGGCGAGACCCAGTGGCTGATGGGAAAATTCGCCTACGGGACGATCGACAAGGATCTCTCGGACGAGCGGGTCGACGTCTACGTGCTGCGCAATTGCGAGGGGCCGTGGGAGCTGCTCGGATCGATCAACACGACCGAGGAGGGCTCGCACCCGACCGTCGAGGGCGTCGAGGACACCGGCGGCTGGGTCTACTTCGAGGTCCCGCAGGACGAGCTGCTCGAGCTCGGCCGCCACCGCGTGCACATGGTCGTGCGCGGTGACTCGAGCACCGCCGACGGGTTCATCGAGGTGGTCGAGCAGGGCACGCCGATCTTCCTGAGCGACGTCGACGGCACGCTGACCACCTACGAGACCGAGGAGTTCGTCGATCTCTTGGTCGGCGAGATCCCGAGCGCCAACCAGTTCGCAGCCACGGCGCTGAGCATCCTGCAGGACAAGGGCTACCACGCGATGTACCTGACCGCGCGGCCCGA